>NZ_RAWP01000060.1:0-58521 GCF_003668935.1 Corallococcus sp. AB032C
CCCCTCAATCGAACAGCCCTTGCAGGTAGAAGTCCCCGTCCCGCCCGTCCCGGTACACCCAGGCGGGCCCCAGCCCCTCGAAGTGCACGCGGTAGTAGTCCCTCTGGTACGGGGTGTCCGTCCACCATTCGCCACCCAGTCGCTCCGGCCCCGCCATCGCCATCACCCGGTGCCGCCGCCCCGCGAGCCGCGCCGCCAGCATCTCCCCGGACGCCGTCACCTCCGCGTCCAGCCGGGCCGGCTGGGCCAGGAGCCGCGACGGACGCTCCCGGGCGGCCCCCGTCTCGCGCCAGACGGTGATGGGCGCCCCGGGCCTTTCGCCCTCCGGCGCCGGAGCCAGCGGACCCGACGGGGACAGCAGGCCGCGCCGCGCCTCCGGAGGGTGGAAGGCCCGGGGCGTATGCGCGGACTCCGGCCGGTGCACGGCCTCCAGGGACGCGGCGAACAGCGCCCCCTCGCCCAGCGTCGTCGCCAGCCGCGACAGCACGCCCTCCAGGGCCGCGTCCCCCTCCGGCGCGTCCCCCAGCGCCAGCTGCTGGCCCAGGTCCTCGTCGTGCGCGTCCACCCGCACGGAGACCTCCGCCACCGGCCGCTCCAGCCGCACTTCCCCCAGCCGGTGCCGAGCCAGGTCCAACAGCAGCTTCGCTTGCGCCGTGGGCCGCGCCAGCAGGAGCGGCACCTGGGCCTCGCCGGTGGGGTCCAGGCGCAGCACGAAGGTGAGCCGCACCGCCGCCCGCTGCCGCCCGGACAGCCGCGCACCCAGCCGATCCAACAGCGTCTTGAGCGCGAACTGCACGGGTTCGAAGGTGTCCGCGGGCGCGTCCAGCACCACCCGATCCTCCAGCGCCTCCTCCAGCGGCTCCGGCGTGAAGGGCGTGTCGTCCACGCCTCGGCACCGCGCATGGGCCCGGGCCGCACCGGCGCCTCCGCGCGCCGTCACCGCCCCAGCCGGCAGCACCGCCACCTCTCCCAACGTGGAGAGCCCCAGGACGGAGAAGGCCTTCGCCGCCGCGTCCTCCAGCGCGCCCAGCGGAAGGGGCGCCAGCGCCCGAGCGCCCTGCCCCTCCGGCACCACCGCCACCCGCTGGGATCCATACCGCGCCAGCACTCGCGAGGTGAACGCCTCCGACGCCACCGTCACATGCGCCCGGTAGCCCTGCTCGCCGCAGACCTCCAGCACGCGCGCGCCCAACTCCCTTTCGCCGCCCACCAGGTGCGCCGCGCTCGCGTCGAACCACAGCCCGTCCGGCGAGTCGCGCTGGAAGCCAGGACACAGGCCGAGCAGCGACTCCCCCAGCGCGGCCAGCGCCTGGGCCTCGTCCTTCAACCGGTACGGGAAGTTCCGCAGCTCGGGCTCCAGCGCGGTGGCCGCCGTCAGCGTCATCCCCGTCCGCACGCCGGCCTTCAGCGCGCGCGTGGAGGCGAAGGCCACCCGGCGCTGGCCGCGCACCTCCTCCACCAGCACCAACGGCTGGCCCGCGAGGGCGGGCGACTCAATGACCTTGCGCTGAACCGGGAAGCGCGTGACGTACAGGTAGCCCCTCCGCATGGCCCACCCTCTCTCTTGTCAGCGGCCGGCCGGGGACAGCGCGCTCCCCAGCGAAGGCATGGGCGCGTCCCGGCCGGGGCGCTGGCCCAGGATCCCCATGCCGTTGCGCACGCGGTCGGCGGGGTCCCGGTAGAAGCCCGGTCCCGCAGCCCCAGACACTTCCACGTCCGCGTCCAGCAGCCGCGCTCCGGCATCCAGCTCCACCTCCGGGTAGAGCTCCCGCCAGGGGCTCACGACGCGCGTCCCCATGCCTCCGCCCCGGCTTCGCTCCAACTCCACGGACCAGCCCTGGACGCCCCGGGCCTCCAGCCGCAGCCGCGCGAGCCCGTCCGCGGGCGCCTCCGGCGACGTCAGCAGCAACACCAGCGTCCCGCCTCGCGCCGCCGCGTCCGCGAGCTTGCGCGCCTCCGTCAGGGCCAACCGCTCCGGACGGCCCGGGGCGCCCACGCCGAGCGTCAGATCCACCACCACCGCCGTGAAGGCACCGCTGCGCGCCAGTTGCACGGCGGCCCACACCCGCTGCGCGAAGGCCTGGGGCCGCACGACGAGCAGCCGCTCCAGGTCCACGCCCAGCGCCGCCGCCGCGGGCGGATAGAGTTCCTTCGGACCATCCACCCACGCGCACAAGCGCAGCTCCCGGTGCGCGGCCGCCACCGCGCGCAGCGCCAGGCTGGTGCGTCCCGACGCCGCCTCGCCGCACAGCTCCACGGAGTGCCCCAGCGGCAGGCCACCTTGAGGCAGCAGCGCGTCCACCGCGTCCACGCCCGTGCGCAGCACCGACAGCGCGCGACGGGGCGCCGCCTGCAACTGGCGGATCCGTTCGCGCAGCTCCTCCACCACCGCCAACCCCGACCGTTCGACCGCCGCGCCCATGTGGCCTCCTCGCCTCGCGCACCGCGCGCGCATGGGGCCAGTATCCGAAGCCCTCTGACACCCAAACAGGCTGCATTCCGAGTGCATCGGACCTGTCGCGTCGGGTGCTCCGCTCGACGGAAGGAGGCGGATCCGCGCGCATTATTTTTTTGGCACCGGACATGACAGGTCACGTGCGGACCCACGAAAAAGGGCCCCGCGTCCTTCGCGGGGCCCTTCGGGTGATGCGCGGCGGATCAGCTCCGGGCTATCCGGCGCACAGCACCTTCACCTCCACCTTCGTGTCGCCCACGCGCCTGAGGCATGGGCCCAGGAAGAAGATGCGCGCGGAGCGGTCGCCGCTGGGGGGCTCGTAGCGGAAGTCGCCGTTGCCCGCCGTGCACGTCTGCACGGATCCATCCGCGCGCGTGACGTTCACCACCGCGAGCCGCGGATCCGGCAGGTTCACCACGGCCACGCTCTGCGCCACCGTGGCCAGGTCCGCGATGTCCAGCAGCGTCTGCTGGTAGCTCGTCTTGCAGATGGAATCCAGGTTCGCCCGGGTCGCGTCGAACGCCTTCGCCATGTCGCTCTGCCGGTAGCCGGGCCCGTAGGACGTCGGGCAGTCGACGTTGCGCACGTAGGTGGTGCCGCTCGTCGTGTCCACGATCAGCTCCGCGCGCTTGTCCGTCACCGCCACCGGCCCGATGGTCGCCCACAGCACCTCGCGCGACGCGCCCTGGCTGTCACGCAGGCTCTGGAAGGCCTGGTAGTACTCCGACACCGGCGTCAGCTTGTCCCCCTGCTCCGTGCACGAGTCCACGGCCCGGTCCTCGCCCAGCGCCACCGGGGGCGGCCGCTGCGTGGAGCTGCAGTCCTCCTCGTCGGACACCACCACCACCAGCAGGCGGGCGTCGTCCCGCAGGAAGCCTCCGTTGCCCCCTTCCGCCAGGGGCTGGGTGGCCAGAGGCGAGGCGACCGCCAGCCGCACCGCCTCGAAGGGCGCCTCCTGACCGCTGCCGGAGGTTCCCTGGTCCACCAGCCGCTGGAACTTGGGCAGCAGCAGCGGATCCGAACCCTCGATGAAGCGCTCGGCGGTGGGCAGGTTCGCCTCGTCCCTCACCGGCCGCAGCCGGCCTTCCTGATCCGGGAAGGAGCGGATGACGTCCGCCCCGTCCGCGAAGCGCTGGCGCTGGTACACGGAGGTGGTGATGACCCCCACGCGGAAGTCCTGGGACACACCGTTGCCCTCCTTCAGCGCGGCCAGGAATGCGGGCAGTTCCGTCGCGATGCCCTGCTGCTCCTCGCTCATGGATCCGGAGTTGTCGATGACGAAGAGGATGTCCGTTTTCTGGGGGGCCACCAACGGAGGGCTCGCCTCGCAGGCGTCCGGGACCGTGGAGCCGTCATCATCCACGGGGGAGTGGCATCCGAGCGCCAGGAGCGCGGACAGCGACAGCAGGTGGGCGCAGGTGTGGAGCTTCACATCGTCCTCCAGTGCGGGGACGCGCGCTCGCGCACCGCATCAGGCGTGAGAGGGGGCAAGCATGCCCCACCCCTTCACCGGACGCGAGACTTCTGGGCCGTTACATAGAGGAGAGTCGTACAGCCGACGAGGCACGGAAATAACGCACATCGCGTTTGCCATGTCCCGTTTGGTTGTTACGTTGGTTCATCCGCCGCAGAAAACAACCGGATGGTTCACCGGCCCGGCCGCTTGCTGACCGGGTTCAAGCAAGGAAGAGGCCGAACTCCCATGTCTGACGAGAAGAAGAAGGGCACCGCGGCCAGCGCCATGCCCACCGCGATGGCCCCTCCGGGGCTCATCAACAAGGAAGACATTCCGCAGGTGCTGCCCATCCTGCCGCTGCGCAACAGTGTCTTCTTCCCTGGCGGAGTGCTGCCCCTGGCCGTCGGCCGCCAGAAGACGATTGCGCTGATCAAGGACGCCGTCCGTGACGACCAGGTCATCGGCGTCGTGACGCAGCGCCGCGCCGAGGAAGAGGATCCGGGCGCGTCCGACCTGTACACGATGGGCACCGTCGCCCGCATCGTGAAGCTCTTGAAGATGGGCGAGGACAACTACTCGCTCGTGGTCCAGGGCCTCGCGCGCTTCCGCGTGATGGAGCTGGTCCAGGAAGCCCCCTACCTGAAGGCCCGCGTCGACGCGGTCGAGGACAAGACCTCCTCCGAGAACGTCGAGGTCGAGGCCCTGGGCATCAACCTGAAGAAGCTGGCGCGCGAGGTCATCGAGCTGATGCCCGAGCTGCCCGCCGCCGCCACGGAGCTGGTGGAGAGCATCACGCATCCGGGCCACCTGGCGGACCTCATCGCCGCCAACGTGGACGTGCCCATCGAGGAGAAGCAGGCCGTGCTGGAGACGGTCGACCTCAAGGCGCGCATGAAGCTCGTCCTGGAGCTGCTCAACCGCAAGCGAGAGATCCTCAAGCTCTCCAACAAGATCGACTCCGCCGTGAAGGGCGAGATGTCGAAGACCCAGCGCGAGTACTACCTGCGCCAGCAGCTCAAGGCGATCAAGGAAGAGCTCGGCGAGATGGGCGAAGAGGAAGAGGAGCTGGACGAGCTCCAGGAGCGCCTGAAGAAGGCCGCCCTGCCCCCTGAGGTGGAGAAGGTCGCCCAGAAGGAGCTCAACCGCCTGAAGACGATCCCGGCGGCCTCCAGCGAGTACACCGTCGCGCGCACCTACCTGGACTGGATCGCGGACCTGCCGTGGTCGAAGATCAGCGAGGACAACCTCGACATCGAGAACGCGCGCCAGCAGCTGGACAAGGATCACTTCGGCATCAAGAAGGTGAAGAAGCGCATCCTGGAGTACCTGGCCGTCCGCAAGCTGAAGAACGACATGCGCGGGCCCATCCTGTGCCTCGTCGGTCCCCCGGGCGTCGGCAAGACGTCGCTGGGCCAGAGCGTGGCCAAGGCCACGGGCCGCAAGTTCGTGCGCCTGTCGCTGGGCGGCGTGCGTGACGAGGCCGAAATCCGTGGCCACCGCCGCACGTACGTGGGCGCGCTGCCGGGCCGCTTCATCCAGAGCATGAAGAAGGCCGGGACGAAGAACCCGGTCATGATGCTGGACGAAATCGACAAGCTGGGCGCGGACTTCCGCGGCGACCCGAGCGCGGCGCTGCTGGAGGTGCTGGACCCGGAGCAGAACAGCACGTTCAGCGACCACTACCTGGACGTGGCGTTCGACCTGTCGAAGGTCATGTTCGTCGCCACTGCGAACCAGCTGGATCCCATCCCCGGGCCGCTCCGGGACCGCATGGAGATCATCGAGCTGACGGGCTACACGTTCGAGGAGAAGCAGGCCATCGCCCGCATCCACCTCGTGCCGAAGCAGCTCAGGGAGCACGGCCTCAACGGGGACCACATCGAGATACAGGATGAGGCACTGCTCATCCTGACCACGTCGTACACCCGCGAGGCGGGCGTGCGTAACCTGGAGCGCCGCATCGCGGACATCTGCCGCGCGGTGGCGGTGGAAGTGGCCGGCGGCAAGATGGAGAAGCAGACCATCGGCGCGGAGCGCGTGAAGGAGATCCTCGGGCCCGAGATGTTCTACTCGGAGGTCGCGGAGCGCACGGAGGTTCCCGGTGTGGCGACGGGCCTCGCGTGGACCGCGGCGGGCGGCGATCTGCTCTTCATCGAAGCGACCAAGATGGCGGGCAAGGGCGGCATGACCCTGACCGGCCAGCTGGGCGACGTGATGAAGGAGTCCGCCACGGCGGCCCTGAGCTACCTGCGCAGCAAGGCGGAGGCGCTGGGCATCCCGTCGAACTTCCTGGAGAAGACGGACCTGCACCTGCACTTCCCCGCGGGCTCCATCCCCAAGGATGGTCCTTCGGCCGGCGTCACCATCCTGACCGCGCTCACCAGCCTGCTGACGGGCATCCGGGTGCGGCACGACACGGCGATGACGGGCGAGGCCACGCTGCGTGGCCTGGTGCTGCCGGTGGGCGGCATCAAGGAGAAGGTCCTGGCGGCGCACCGCGCGGGCATCAAGCGCGTCATCCTGCCGGAGCGTTGCCGCAAGGACCTGATCGACGTGCCGGATCAGGCGAAGAACGAGCTGGAGTTCATCTTCGCCACGAAGATGGACGAGGTCCTCAACGCCGCGCTGGAGACGTCTCCGTTCAAGGAGGGCGCCGCGATCACGGCGCCCACCACGGACACGCCCCCGGCGGAAGTCCGGGCGTAACGAGGTCCAGGGTTTGAAGTGACGCGGGCAGGTTCCCTTCATCGGGGACCTGCCCGTCGTCTTTTTCATGCAGGGCATACGCGAAGGAGCGGACCAATGAAGTACGCCAACCTGGGTCACACCGGCCTGCGGGTCTCCCGCATCTGCCTGGGCTGCATGAGCTACGGCACCCCGAAGTGGCGCCCGTGGGTGCTGGACGAAGAGGCGGCGCAGCCCTTCTTCCGTCGCGCGGTGGAGCTGGGCGTCACCTTCTTCGACACCGCGAACATGTACTCGGACGGGGTCAGTGAAGAGGTGACGGGCCGCGCGCTGCGCAAGTACGCGAAGCTGGACGAGGTGGTGCTGGCGACGAAGGTCTACTTCCCCACGGGCAGCGGCCAGAACGAGCGCGGCCTGTCGCGCAAGGCGATCACCCAGGCGTGCGAGGCGAGCCTCAAGCGGCTGGGCGTGGACACCATCGACCTCTATCAAATCCACCGGATGGATCCGAACACGCCCATCGAGGAGACGCTGGCCGCGTTGGATCAGCTCGTGCGCCAGGGGAAGGTGCGCTACCTGGGCGCGAGCTCCGCGTACGCGTGGCAGTTCATGCGCGCGCTCAGCGTGTCCGAGCGCAACGGCTGGGCGCGCTTCGTGTCCATGCAGAACCACTACAACCTGGTCTACCGCGAAGAGGAGCGGGAGATGCTGCCCCTCTGCGAGGCGGAAGGCGTGGGCGTCATCCCGTGGTCGCCGCTGGCGCGAGGGCTGCTCGCGGGTTCGCGCAAGTCGCTGGACGACAAGGAGGCCACGACGCGCGCGGGCTCCGACACACTGTCGCCCATCCTCTACAACCAGCCCGGGGACTGGGACGTGGTGGAGGCGGTGAAGCAGGTGGCGGAAGCGCGCAAGGCCCCGCCCGCGCAGGTGGCGCTGGCGTGGCTGTTGTCCAAGCCCGTCGTCACCGCGCCCATCATCGGCGCGACGAAGCCCGAGCACCTGGAGGACGCGGTGAAGGCCGTGAGCCTCAAGCTCACGCCCGAAGAGGTGAAGGCGCTGGAGGCTCCCTACAAGCCGCACGCGGTGCGCGGCCTGTAGGCGGTGCCATAGGTGGACGCGCTTCAGCGCTCCTTCACGAGCGCGTCCACCTTCTTCTCCAGCGGCTTCACGTCCTCGAAGAACGAGTCCATGGAGTGCGCCGGGGCCACGCGCAGCACCGGCGGCAGGAGCGAGCGGGGGAACTCCAGCTCCTCGCTGAAGGGTTCGTTGCCCAGCATCTCCGACGCGTTCGTGAGGACCAGCACGCCCACCGACGCGATGACGAGCCCGCGAACCACCCGCTTGCCGCTCCAGCGCGTCACGTAGCGCAGGTGCCAGTAGAGCCCCCACCCCACCAGTCCCAACACGGCCAGCATGCGCACGAAGCCCAGCCACGAGCCCAGCGAGAAGCTGAAGCTCACGAGCGCGAACAGGGGCGGTGAAAGCGCGAAGCCCAGCAGCACCAGGGCGGCGATGGTGGTGTGCACTCGGAAGTGGAAGCGCTTCCGCGCGATGCGGCTCGCCAGCGACCAGCCCCCGGCCCACAGGAGCGCCAGTCCCAGGGGCACCACCGCGGACATCAGCAGGTCGCCCCAGTCCGTCTTCCGGAACTGGGTCACCCGCTCGGAGATGAAGGACGTCACGACCAGCGCCTGCAGCGTGACCGCGAAGGCCCGGGGGCGCTCGATCAGGCGCTCGCTGGGGGCTTCGGGGGCTTCGTTGACGACGGTGTCCTCCACCACGAAGGAGCGGGGCCGGAAGCGCAGCACCGTGTCCCCCACGGACACGCGCGCGTCCGGGGTGATGACCAGTTCCTTCAGTGGCGCCCACGGCTCCACGCTGAAGGTGCCGTTGACGCTGCCCACGTCATGCAGCACCACCGCGCCGTCCTCGCGCCGCTCCAGGCGCAGGTGTTCGGCGGAGACCTTCGGGTCGTCCAGGATGATGTCGTTGGCGTAGCCGCGCCCCACCGTCACCGGCAGCGTGTCCAGCCGGTGGCGGGACTGGACGGCGTCCCCTTCCAGCACCTCCAGGAAGATCACTTCGCCCATGACAGGCCCTCCAGGTAGCGGCGCGCCAACTTGCGTGCGTTCTCCGCGGAGAAACCGCCCAGCGTGAGGCTGGTGTCCACGCCGTGCGTGGATGCGTTCAGCGTGGCCGCGCGCAGCACCAGATCATAGAGGCCCGGGAAGCGGCGGTAGGCGCGCATGCAGATGGCGGCGCGCACCGTGAGGCCGTTCACGTCCACGAACTCCGACCTGCAGCGGAAGTTGGTGACGTCCTCGCGCGTGGCGGCCACCGCGTCCGGGTCCTGCGAGAAGAGCGTGCTGTAGAGCGCGGAGAAGCGCATCGCGCCCAGCTTCTGGCTTTCGACGTGCTGGTGCAGGTAGGCCACCACGCCCGTTCGGTGGCTGGAGGACAGGAAGATGTCCTCCTCGGAGGAGCACTGGTAGCTCGTCACCGTGTAGGGCGTCTCTGGATCATGCGGCGTGTCGCCCCAGCACTTGAGGAACGGGCTCCAGCGGCCGGGGACGCGGTACTCGCCCAGCGACTGCTTCGGCAGGTCCGTGGCCATCAGCCGGTCGGTGATGCGCTGCTGGTTGGCCAGCAACTGGTCCTTCACGGATGTCATCAGCGCGGCCGGATCCGGAGGCGCTTCCTGCTCCAGCGCCCGGTCGAGCAGCGCGCGCGCACGGGCCACCGGCACCAGGAAGCCCACCTGGTTGCCCATGGTGGCCACGTTGACGCCCACGACGCCGCCTTCTCCGCTCAGCGTGGGTCCGCCGCTCATGCCGGGGTTGATGGCGCCGGTGAAGTGCACGCGCTCGTAGAGGGCGTCGCGCACCAGGCCGTTGTAGGTGCCCTCCACGATGGTGGTGCCCAGGTCGCGCGGGTTGCCCATGGCGAACAGGCGCGTGCCCTGCGGCGGTTCATGCTCCTCCAGCTTGAAGTAGTCGCTGACGGGCGTGTCCACCTGGATGACGGCCAGGTCGCTCGCCACGTCCACCGCGAGCAGGCGCACCGGCACCGTCGCGTCGCCGCGGTCCAGCTCCGCGGTGTAGTCCTCCGGGTGGAGCACCAGGTCGGAGACGACGTGGTAGTTCGTGAGGGCGTGGCCCTTCGCGCTCACGAAGAACGCGGAGCCGATGGAGGACTTCGTCCCGGAGCGGCGCTCGATGATGCGCACCTGCGAGACGCGGCCCTGGATGCGGCGGAACAGCTCGTGCGTGGCCGGAGGCAGCGAGGCCACCGGCAGGGGCGGCGCCACCGCGTCCGCGACGCCAGCGTCCGGCGCCGGAAGAGCGGGCGGAGCTGGGGACGCCGAGGGCGCCGGAGGAGCCACGGGCCCCTGCGCGAGCACGGCGACAAGGAGAAGGGAGAACATGGGCGGGTGGCACCGTATCCCACCGCGAGCCCCACCGGGGGACGCCTTGGCCCTCCTGTCAGGCCACGCTACGAAGTGGCCGGTCCTTCCCCCTGCCGGCGGCGGCGCCAGGCCGCGTACGACACCAGCAGGGCCCCGGCCAGGGTGCCCGCCAGCGCCCCCGCGAGCCGCCGGGAGACGACGCCCGACACCGGGGCCTCCATGCGGAAGGTCTCCAGCGAGGCGCGCACCCCGGGTGCCAGGGCGTCCCAGCGGGCGGCGGGCGCGCTGACCGTCACCACGGCGTGGCGGCCTTCGGAGGCCAGCCCCGTCACCAGCACCGTGCGCACCTGCCCTGCTTCACGGAGTGTCCCCAGCACCTCCACCCGGGGCACGGGCCCGCCCACGCGGTCCACCCGCTCCGGCGTCAGCGCCACGCCCAGCTCCCGTTGGAAGTGCTGGACCACGGCGGTGGAGAAGGAATCGCGCTCGGAAGGACTGGCGGAGAAGCCTCCGTCCACCACGGCGATGAGGAACGTGGCCGCGTCCGGGCCCTCTCCGTCCGACAGCGCCGCGGACAGGGCGCGCGTGCGCACGCCGTCCTCCGACACCGCGCCCACCTGCGAGCCGGTGTAGCGCTCCCAGCGCGCCATCCGGAACGTGTCCGGAGGCCGGAAGCTGTAGCCATCCCGTCGCAGCTCCGTGCCGAGCGCACCGGACAGCGACAACCACACACCGGTGAGGACGGGCAGGAGCACGGGCCCCGAGGATAACCCCGAAGCCCGCGCCACGCCCGCTCCCCTGCCCCGCCGCTACCCGATCTTCTTCTTCAGGTCGTCCACCGGCGTCGTGTGCGTGACGATGCGGGACTGGAGCTCCCGCGCCACGTTGGTGATGAGCGGCTTGCGCATCATCGTCATGTGCGTGCCCGGCATGTCCACGACCTCCACGCCGCCGGTGACGAGCTCCTCCCAGCCGGTGTGCTCACGCGTGTCCGGCCGCTGGCTGGCGCGCAGCAGCACGATCTTCCCGTCGAGCGGCTTCGCGTCGTACTGCGTGAAGGCGCGCGAGGTGGACTCGAACACCCGGTACAGGTTGCGCACGCGATCCACGCCCACGTCGGCGATCTGCGTGTCACCCTGGCTGCCCACTTCGTAGAAGTAGTTCACGCGCTCCGCTTGCGTCATCTGGGAGATGCGCTCGCGCAGCTCCAACGGGTCGCGGCCCGTGGTGGCCGCCAGCATCATGGTGAGCTCGGAGGTGAGCATGTCCTCCAGGACCTGCTCCGGCGTCTTGTCCGGCACCATGTGCTGCACGGTGTAAGCGTCGATGCTCGCCAGCAGCGCCACCTCTTCGCCCACGGCGCGCAGCTGCCGCGCCATCTCGAAGGCGATGATGCCGCCCAGCGACCAGCCCGCCAGGTGGTAGGGCCCGTGCGGCTGCACTTCGCGCACGGACGCCAGGTACAGCGCGGCCATCTCCGCCACGGTGCCCAGGGGCTCCTCGCCCTCGGTGCCCCGGGCCTGGAGGCCGTAGCACGGCTGATCCGCGTCCAGCTCGCGCGCCAGGTCCACGTAGCAGAGGACGCCGCCGCCCGCCGGGTGGATGGCGAACAGCGGAGGCTTGGTGCCCTCCGGCTTCAGCGCCACCAGCGGCGACCAGGCGCGTGACTCGGCCTCCAGCAGCGCGGCCAGCTTCTCCACCGTCGACGCCTGGAACAGCGACGCCAGGGGCAGGTTCTTGCCGGTGAGCTGCTGGATGCGGCCCATGAGCTGCACCGCCAGCATGGAGTGGCCGCCCAGGTCGAAGAAGTCGTCGCGGATGCCAATGGGCGACATCCCGAGCGTCTCCTCCCAGACGCGGACCAGCTGCAGCTGAAGCGGCGTGCGCGCCACCACCAGCGTGGAGCCTTCCGCGCGCGTGGTGTCCGGCGCGGGCAGCGCGCGGCGATCCACCTTGCCGTTGGACGTGAGCGGCAGCGACTCCAGCGTCATGAAGGCGGACGGCACCATGTACTCCGGCAGCGTGCGCCGCAGCTGCTCGCGCAGCTCCGGGACTCCCGCCACGCTCTGACCCGGCGCGCCCACCAGGTACGCCACCAGGCGCTTGTCGCCCGGCACGTCCTCGCGCACCAGCACCACGGCCTCGCGCACGCTCGGGTGCGAGAGCAGGCCCGCCTCGATTTCGCCCAGCTCGATGCGGAAGCCACGCACCTTCACCTGGAAGTCCGCACGGCCCAGGTACTCCAGCGTGCCGTCAGGGCGCCACCGCGCCAGGTCGCCGGAGCGGTAGAGCCGCGCGCCCGGAACAGCGCTGAACGGATCCGGGATGAAGCGCTGCGCGGTCAGCTCCGGCCGGCCCAGGTAGCCACGGCTGAGGCCGTCGCCGCCCACGTACATCTCACCCGTGACGCCCGGAGGCACCGGCTGTCCGTGCGCATCCAGCACGTACACCTGGAGGTCCGGGATCGCCACGCCGACCTCGCTGCCGCGCCCGCCCTCCGCGTCCGCCGCCTTGAGTGCGCGGTAGGTCACGTGAACGGTCGTCTCGGTGATGCCGTACATGTTGACGAGCACCGGCGCGTTGTCCGCGTGGCGCGCGTACCACGGACGCAGGCTGCCGAACTCCAGCGCCTCGCCGCCGAACACGACCGTGCGCAGGGACAGGCCCTCGTGGTCGCCCGTGCGCTCCTCGTGTTGGATGAGCTGACGGAACGCGGACGGCGTCTGGTTGAGCACCGTGACGCCCTCGCGCTTGAGCAGCGCGTGGAAGTCCGCGGGCGTGCGGCTGACCTCGTAGGGCACCACCACCAGCTTGCCGCCGTACAGCAGCGCGCCCCACATCTCCCAGACGGAGAAGTCGAACGCGTACGAGTGGAACAGCGTCCACACGTCCTTCGCGCCGAAGTCGAACCAGTGCTTCGTACCGTCGAAGAGGCGCACCACCTGGGCGTGCTCAATCTGCGCGCCCTTGGGACGGCCCGTGGAGCCGGACGTGTAGATGACGTACGCCAGGTGATGCGGCGCCACGCCGCTGTCTGGCGTCGTCGTGGGCGCGGAGGCCCAAGCGGCGGCATCCGAGTCCAGGCACAGGCGCTTCGCCGCGCCCGACGGCACCACGTCCAGCAGGTGCTGCTGCGTGAGCACCACCGGCACGCGCGCGTCCTCCACCATGAACTCCAGGCGATCCCGCGGGTACGCCGGATCCATGGGCAGGTACGCGCCGCCGGCCTTGAGGATGGCCAGCAGGCCCACCATCAGCTCCAGCGAGCGCTCCACCGCGAGGCCCACCAGGACCTCCGGCCCCACGCCCAGCGTGCGCAGGTGATGCGCCAGCTGGTTCGCCCGCGTGTCCAGCTCGCGATACGTGAGGCGCTGTTCGGCGTAGGTGACCGCGATGGCGTCCGGGGTACGGGCCGCCTGCCGCTCGAACAACGTGTGCAGGCACGCGTCCACCGGGAAGCGGAAGGACGTGTTCCAGTCCGTCACCACCTGCGTGCGGTCCTCCTCCGTGAGCAGCGGCAACTGGTGCAGCCGCGCGTCGGGGTTGGCCCCGATGCCTGCCAGCAACACGCCCAGGTGACGGGCGAGCCGCTCGGCGGTGCTCGCGTCGAACAGGTCGGTGTTGAACTCGAGCCCGCCCTCGATGCCGTTCGCCGTCTCCGTGAGGCCCAGCGACAGGTCGAACTTCGCGGTGCGGTGCTCCACCTCCACGCCTTCCAGGGTGAGGTCGGTCAGCGTGAACGCCCCTTCCGGCGCGTTCTGCAGCGTCATGGACACCTGGAACAGCGGCGTGCGGCTGGTGTCGCGCGTGGGCGCCAGTTCCTCCACCAGCTTCTCGAACGGGACCTCCTGGTGCGCGTACGCGCCCAGCGTCGTCTCCCGCACGCGGCCCAGCAGCTCGCGGAACGTGGGGTCGCCGTCCAGCTTCGTGCGCAGCACCAGCGTGTTGACGAAGAAGCCGATGAGGCCCTCCGTCTCCGCGCGCTGGCGGCCCGCGATGGGCGTGCCCACGCTGATGTCATCCTGTCCCGAGTAGCGCGACAGCAGCGTCTGCCACGCGGCCAGCAGGACCATGAAGGGCGTGGTGCCCTCCTTGAGCGCCAGGGCCCTGAGCGTCTCCGTCAGCTCGCGGCTGACCTTCACCGGGACGCTGGAGCCGTGCGACGTCTGCACCGCCGGACGCGGACGGTCCGTGGGCAATTCCAGCGCGGAGGGCGCGCCGGTCAGCTGCTGCTTCCAGTATCCGATCTGCTTCTCCAGCACCTCGCCCTGGAGCCAGCCACGCTGCCAGCCCGCGTAGTCCGCGTACTGCACCGGCAGCTCCGGCAGGGACGGCTTGCCGCCGTTGGAGAAGGCCTCGTAGGACGCGGCCATCTCGCGCACCAGCACGCCCATGGACCAACCGTCGGAGACGATGTGGTGCATGACGAGCAGGAGGATGTGCTCCTCCTCGTCCAGCTTGAGCAGCTTCACGCGCAACAGCGGACCAGTGGCCAGCTGGAACGGCTGCACCGCTTCGTCGTCCGCGAGCCGGCGGGCCTCGTCATGGCGCTCCGGATCCGCGATGTCGGAGAGGTCCACCACCGGGAGCGGCAGCGACACCGCCGGGTGGATGACCTGCGTGGCCTGTCCGTTGTCCAGGTGGAACGACGTGCGCAGCGATTCGTGCCGGCGCACCAGCTCCGTGAAGCTCTGCTCCAGCGCCATCACGTCCAGCGAGCCCTTCAGGCGAAGGACCATGGGGACGTTGTAGGCCGGGCTGGACGCGTCCAGCTGGTGCAGGAACCACAAGCGCTGCTGCGCGAACGACAGCGGCAGGCGGCCTTCGCGCGGCATCGGCACGATGGCGGGCGCCTGGGTGCCCGCACCGGCCTGGAGCGCCTGGTCGATGAGGACGGACAGCTTCTGCACCGTGGGCGCGTTGAAGACGTCCCGCAGCTGCAGGTCGATCCGGAAGATGCTCCGGACGCGAGACAGCACCTGCGTGGCCAGCAGCGAGTGTCCGCCCAGCTCGAAGAAGTCGTCCGTCGAGCCCACGCGATCCACGTTCAACAGCTCGCTCCACGCTCCGGCGAGCAGCTGTTCGGTGGGAGTGCGCGGCGCGATGAACGCGTCGTCCTGCGCGCGCTCGTCGCTGGGGACGGGTAGCGCCTTGCGGTCCACCTTGCCGTTGGAGGTCACCGGCAGCGCCTCCATCACCACGAAGGCGGACGGCACCATGTACTCCGGCAGCGTGCGCTCCAGGTGCTCGCGCAGGCCCTTGCGGTCCAGGGACTCCACGTCACCCGCGACGTAGGCCACCAGCCGCTTATCGCCGGCCACGTCCTCGCGGACGACGACGACGGACTCGCGCACGCCGTAGGCGCCCATGAGGGCGGATTCGATCTCCCCCAGCTCGATGCGGTAGCCACGCACCTTCACCTGGTGGTCGACGCGGCCCATGTATTCCAGCGTGCCGTCTGCGCGCCAGCGGGCCAGGTCGCCGGAGCGGTACAGCCGCGCGCCAGCGTCGGTGCTGAACGCATCCGGCACGAACTTCTCCGCCGTGAGCTCCGGCCGGCCCAGGTAGCCGCGGCCCACCTGCACGCCGCCGATGTACAGCTCACCCGGCACGCCCACCGGCACGGGTTGCAGCTGCGAATCCAGCACGTACATCCGCGTGTTGGGCAGCGGCTTGCCGATGCGCACCGCGCCGGAGGCGGAATCCTCCGGGGCCACGACGTGCACCGAGCAGCCCACCACCGTCTCCGTGGGGCCGTACTCGTTGATGAGCCGCGTGGCCGGCGCGTGCTTGCGCCAGAACGCCAGCTCTTCCGAGAAGAGCGCCTCGCCGCCGATGACGAAGGCGCCCGTGCGCCCCGCCGCCGCGTCCGCGCCCAGCAGGTCCGACAACAACCGCAGGTGGCTGGGCGTCAGCTTCACCAGGCTGAAGCCCGTGCCTTCACGCAGCACGTCCGCCAGGCCTTCCACGCCCCGCGTCTCGGACACCATCACCACGCCCCGGCCCGCGACCAGCGGCGCCAGCATGCTGGTGACGGTCAGGTCGAACGCGAGCGACGAGTGCACCGGTGCGCCCGCGCCCGTATCCAGCCCGTACGCCGACAAGCACCACGTCAGGTAGTTGGACACGCCGCGGTGCTCGATGGCCACGCCCTTCGGCTTGCCCGTCGAACCGGACGTGTAGATGACGTACGCCAGGTTGCCAGCCGTCACCGCCGTCACGGGCGCGTCCTCGCGCTCGCGGGAGATGCTGCGCTTCCAGTCACCATCCAGGCTGATGAGCTGCTGGGTGGTGACGGGCAGCTCGTCCGCCAGCGAGTCCTGCGTCAGCACCACCGGCACCTGCGTGTCCTCCAGCATGAAGGACAGGCGATCCAGCGGGTACTTCGGGTCGAGCGGCACGTAGGCGCCGCCGGCCTTGAGCACGCCCATCACGGCGATGACCATCTCCAGCGAGCGCTCCAGGCACAGTGCGACCTTCACCTCGGGCCCCACGCCCAGCCGGCGCAGGTGGTGCGCCAGCTGGTTGGCCTTCGCGTCCAGCTGCCGGTACGTGAGCTGCTCACCCTCGAAGGTCGCGGCGATGGCGTCCGGGGTGCGGGCCACCTGCTCCTCGAAGCGCTGGTGGATGCAGGCATCGCGCGGGAAGTCGGCCCGCGTGTCGTTCCACGTCGTCAGCAACTGCGTCCGCTCGCCATCCGTGAGCAGCGGCAGGCGCTGCACGGGCACGTCCGGCTGGGACGCCACGCCCTCCAGGAGGACGCGGAGGTGCTCCAGCATCCGCTCGGCGGTGCCGGCGTCGAACAGGTCGGAGTTGTACTCCATGGCTCCGCGCAGCTCGCCGTCCACCTCCGACAGGGTCATGTTCAGGTCGAACTGCGCGGTGCGGTGCTCCAGCGGGACGGCGCGCAGCGTGAGGCCCTTGACCTCCAGCTCCGGCACCGGCGCGTTCTGGAACGACAGCAGCACCTGGAACAGCGGCGTGCGGCTGGTGTCGCGCGTGGGCGCCAGCTCCTCCACCAACTTCTCGAAGGGCACTTCCTGGTGCGCGTACGCGCCCAGCGTCGTCTCCTTCACCTGGGCCAGCAGCGCGCGGAAGGACGGGTTGCCCGTCAGCGTCGTGCGCAGCACCAGCGTGTTGACGAAGAAGCCGATGAGGCCTTCCGTCTCCGTGCGGCCACGACCCGCGATGGGCGTGCCCACGCTCACGTCGTCCTGTCCGGAGTAGCGCGCGAGCAGCACCTGCCACGCGGCCAGGAGCACCATGAAGGGCGTGGCGCCTTCCTTGAGCGCCAGGGCCTTCAGCGTGTTCGTCACCGGCTTGCCCACGCGCAGGTTCACGCTGGCGCCCCGGTACGTCTGCACCGCCGGACGCGGGCGGTCCGTGGGCAGCTCCAGCGCGGCGGGCGCGCCGGTCAGCTGCTGCTTCCAGTACGCCATCTGCTGGGCCAGCACGTCACCCTGCAGCCAGCCTCGCTGCCAGCCCGCGTAGTCCGCGTACTGCACCGGCAGCTCCGGCAGGGACGGCGCGCGGCCGGAGGCGAAGGCCTCGTAGAGGGCCGCCATCTCCCGCACCAGCACGCCCATGGACCAGCCGTCGGAGACGATGTGGTGCATCGTCGCGAGCAGCACGTGCCGCTGGGCCTCCAGCTTGAGCACCTTCACGCGCAACAGCGGGCCGTTCGCCAGGTGGAACGGACGCTGCGCCTCTTCGTTGGCCCGACGCTGGGCCTCGGCCTCGCGGACGTCCTCGGGCTGACCGGACAGGTCCACCACCTGAATCGGCAGCGTGGCGGCCGGGTGGACGACCTGCGCGGGCTGGCCATCGCGCATGGGGAACGTGGTGCGCAGCGACTCGTGACGGCGCACCAGCTCCGTGAAGGCGCGCTCCAGCGCGGACACGTCCAGCGTGCCCTCCAGCCGCACCGGCAGCGGGAGGTTGTAGAAGGCGCTGTCCGGCTCCAGCTGGTTGAGGAACCACAGGCGCTGCTGGGCGAACGACAGCGGCATCCGCTCCGCGCGCGGCAGCGGCACGAGCGGCGGAGCCCTCACGCCCCTGCCCTGCGCCACGAGCGCGTCCACGCGCCGGGCCAGGTCCGACACCGTGGGCGCCTCGAAGAGCGTGCGCAGCGGCAGCTCCACGTCGAAGGCCTCGCGGATGCGCGACGCCAGCCGCGTGGCCATGAGCGAGTGGCCACCCATCTCGAAGAAGTGGTCCTCCACGCCCATGCGCTCCACGCCCAACAACTGCGCGAAGAGGGCCGCGAGCAGCTCCTCGGTCGGCGTGCGCGGGGCCACGAAGGTGCGCGTGCGCGACACCTCGCCCGTCGGCGCGGGCAGGGCCTTGCGGTCGATCTTGCCCGCGGGCGTCAGCGGCAGCGCTTCCAGCACCACGAAGGCCGAAGGCACCATGTACTCTGGCACCTCGGTCTTCAGGTGGCGGCGCAGCTCCACCGCGTCCAGCGTGCCCGCGGCCTGGGGCACGACGTACGCCACCAGGCGCTTGTCGCCCGGCGCGTCCTCGCGCACCACCACCGCCGCCTCACGCACCTCCGCGTGGTGCAGCAGCACGGACTCGACCTCACCCAGCTCGATGCGGAAGCCGCGCACCTTCACCTGGGAGTCGATGCGGCCCAGGTACTCGAGCTCGGCCAGGGACGTCCACCGCACGCGGTCACCGGTGCGGTACAGCCGTGCGCCCGGCTCCTGGCTGAACGGGTTCGGGACGAACCGCTCCGCCGTCAGGTCCGGCCGGCCCTGGTAGCCACGCGCCAGGCCCGCGCCCGCCACGTACAGCTCGCCCGGGACGCCCGTCGGCTGGGGCCGGAGCGCGTCATCCAGCACGTACACCTGCACGTTCGCCCACGGCTTGCCGATAGTCAGCCGCTCCGGGTTCGCGCCGTTCTCGGTCAGCGTCGCGCAGACCGTGGCCTCCGTGGGGCCGTAGGCGTTGATCATCAAGCGCCCTTCGCCCCACTTGCGCGCCAGCTCCACGCTCAGCGCTTCGCCGGCGGAGATGACGGTGCGCAGGCCCTCCAGCCCTTCCGTGCCCAGCTGCGCGAGCACCGACGGCGTCAGGGTGATAGCGGTGATGCGCTGCTCCTGGAGCAGCGTGCGCAGCGGCTCATCCGGCAGCAGCCGGTCGCGCGGCGCGAGCACCAGCGTGGCCCCGGCGACGAGCGTGCCGAACACCTCGCACACGCTGGCGTCGAAGCTGGACGCCGCGTACTGCAGCACGCGGCTGCCCGGCGCGTAGCGGTGCGCGCGGCCCGCCTGGATGGCCGTGTTCACCAGTCCCTGGTGCTGGAGCAGCGTGCCCTTGGGACGGCCCGTGGAGCCGGACGTGTAGATGACGTACGCCAGGTTGGCGGAGGTCATGTTCACGGACGGCGCCGTGGTGGGCAGTGCCTGGAGCACGTCCCGCACGTCATCCAGGTGCAGCCCGACACGGTCTTCCGCGTGCAGGCCCGGCATGGGCTCGCCGCGCGTCACGAGCACCGTGGCGCCGCTGTCCTCCAGCATGTAGTCGAGCCGGTCGATGGGGTACGCAGGGTCGAGCGGCACGAACGCGCCGCCGGCCTTGAGCACGCCCAGCATGCCGACCACCAGGTCCAGCGAGCGGTCCAGGCAGAGCGCCACGCGCACTTCCGGCGCGACCCCCAGGGTGCGCAGGTGGTGCGCCAACTGGTTCGCCTGCGCGTCCAACTGCGCGAACGTGAGCGACGTGTCCTCGTAGACGAGCGCCACGGCGTTCGGCGTGGCGCGGGCATGCGCCTCGATGAACGACTGGATGCAAGCCTCGCGCGGGAAGTCCACGCGGGTGTCGTTCCACACCACCAGCGCCTGCCGCGCCTCGTCCTCCGTCATCAGGGGCAGCGCCATCACGCGCTGGTCCATGTCCGTGGTGATGCCTTCCAGCATCATCACCAGGTGCTGCACCAGCCGTTCGGCGGTGGCGCGGGAGTACAGGTCGGAGTTGTACGCGAGCCGGCCCAGGAAGCCCTCGGACGCGTCCGCCAGCGACAGGGACATGTCGAACTTCGCCGTGCGCGCTTCCGCCTCGAACGTCTTCAGCGTGAGGCCGGCCACGGACACCTGACCGGACAGATCCTCCGCCTGGAGCACGAACATGGCCTGGAAGAGCGGCGAGCGGCTGGTGTCGCGCACCGGGTGCAGCTCCTCCACCAGCTTCTCGAAGGGCACTTCCTGGTGGACGTGCGCGGACAGCACCGTGTCACGCACCTGGGTCAGCACGTCGCGGAAGGACGGGTTGCCCTCCAGCTTCGCGCGCAGCACCAGCGTGTTGACGAAGAAGCCGATGATGCCCTCCGTCGACGAGTGCCCGCGGCCCGCGGCCGGTGAGCCCACGCTGATGTCATCCTGGCCCGCGTGGCGCGCCAGGAGCACCTGCCACGCCGCCAGCAGGAACATGAACGGCGTCACGCCCTTCTCGCGGCACAGCGCCTTGATCCGCTGCGACAGCGCCTGCGGCACCTTCACCGCCACGCCGCCGCCCGAGTACGTCATCACCGCCGGGCGCGGGAAGTCCGTGGGCAGCTCCAGCGCGGAGGGCGCGCCGGACAGCTGCTGCCGCCAGTACTCCACGTGCTTGCCCATCACGTCGCTGCGCAGCCAGTCGCGCTGCCAGCCCGCGTAGTCCGCGTACTGCACCGGCAGCTCCGGCAGCGGCGACGGCTTGTCCTCGCGGAAGGCCGCGTAGAGCGCGGCGATCTCGCGGACGAGCAGGCTCATGGACCAGCCGTCCGTGATGATGTGGTGCAGCGACAGGAGCAGCACGTGCTCCGTCTGGGACATGCGCAGGATGAGGGCGCGCATGAGCGGCCCCGTGGCCAGGCGGAAGCCGCGGTTGGTCTCCGCGTCGGCCAGGCGCTTCGCCTCGGCCTCGCGCTCCGCGTCCGGCAGGCCGGACAGGTCCACGACCTGGAGCGACGCCGGTGCGGGCGCGTGGATGCGCTGCACGGGCTGATCGCCTTCCGCGTGGAACGTGGTGCGCAGCGATTCGTGGCGGCGCACCAGCTCCGTGAAGGTCCGCTCCAGCACGGCCAGGTCCAGCTCGCCCTCCAGACGGACGGGCAGCACGATGTTGTAGAACGCGCTGTCCGGCTCCATCTGGTCCAGGAACCACAGCCGCTGCTGGGCAAGACCCAGCGGCAGCGAGCCCTCGCGCGACAGCGGCACGATGGGCGGTGCCTGGAGTCCCTGCTCCGAGCGCACGGACTGATCCACGCGCTGGGCCAGGTCCGCGATGGTGGGCGCCTCGAAGAGCGCGCGCAGCGGCAGCTCCACGCCGAACGCCTCGCGGATGCGCGAAGCGACCTGCGTGGCCAGCAGCGAGTGCCCGCCCAGGTCGAAGAAGTTGTCGCGCACCCCTACCCGCTTCACGTCCAGGATCTCCGTCCAGACCGTGGCGAGCATCTCCTCCGTCGGCGTGCGCGGCGCGGCGAACTCCGCCTCGCTGCGCTCCGTGCGGGCGTCGGACGGCGCGGGCAGCGCCTTGCGATCCACCTTGCCCGCGGGCGTCATCGGCAGCGCCTCCAGCACCACGAAGGCGGACGGCACCATGTACTCCGGCACCTCGCCCTTCAGGTGACGCCGCAGCTCCGCCACGTCCAACTCCGTGTCCTCTTGCGCGACGACGTAGGCCACCAGGCGCTTGTCGCCCGGCACGTCCTCGCGCACCACCACCGCCGCCTCACGGATGTCCGTGTGGTGCAGCAGCACGGATTCGACTTCGCCCAGCTCGATGCGGAAGCCGCGTACCTTCACCTGGAAGTCGATGCGGCCCAGGTACTCCAGCTCGCCCGTCGCCAGCCAGCGCACGCGGTCACCCGTGCGGTACAGCCGCGCGCCCGCGTCCGTGCTGAACGGATGCGGCACGAACTTCTCCGCCGTCAGGTCCGGCCGGCCCTGGTAGCCGCGCGCCAGCGCCACGCCGCCGATGTACAGCTCACCGCCCACGCCCACCGGCACCGGACGCTGTGCCGCGTCCAGCACGTACACCTGCGCGTTCGCCCACGGCTTGCCGATGGTGATCCGCTCGGGGTTCACGCCGCCTTCGGTCAGCGTCGCGCAGACCGTGGCCTCCGTGGGGCCGTAGGCGTTGATCATGAGGCGCCCGGCGCCCCACTTGCGCGCCAGCTCCACGCTCAGCGCTTCACCGGCGGACACCACACTGCGCAGACCCTCCAGCCCTTCCGTGCTCAGCTGCGCGAGCACCGACGGCGTCAGCGTGGCGGTGGTGATGCCCTGCTCCTTGAGCAGCGTGCGCAGGGGCTCGTCCGGCATCAGCCGGTCGCGCGGCGCGAGCACCAGCGTGGCGCCCACGGCCAGGGTGCTGAAGATCTCCCAGACGCTGGCATCGAAGCTGGACGCCGCGTACTGCAACACGCGGCTGCCCGGCCCCACCCGCTTCGCCGCGGCGGCGCGCAGGGCCGTGTTCACCAGGCCCTGGTGCTGGAGCAGCGTGCCCTTGGGACGGCCCGTGGAGCCGGACGTGTAGATGACGTACGCAAGGTTGTGGGCGGACACGCCCGTGCGCGGCGCCTCTTCCGGCATCCGCTCGATGGCGTCCACGTCCATGTCCAGCTGGATGGTCAGGCGGCCGTCGGTGGGCAGCGAGTCCATCAGCGACTCCTGCGTCACCAGCACAGGCGCGCCCGAGTCCGACAGCATGTAGTCGAGCCGTTCCACCGGGTACGACGGATCCAACGGGATGAACGCGCCACCGGCCTTGAGGATGCCGAGCATGCCCACCACGAGATCCAGCGAGCGCTCCAGGCAGAGCGCCACGCGCACCTCGCGTCCGACGTACCGGCGGCGCAGGTGGTGCGCCAACTGGTTCGCCTTCGTGTCCAGCTCCGCGTACGTGAGCGACTGGTCCTCGTACACGAGGGCCACCGCGTCCGGCGTGGCCTCCGCGTGCGCTTCGATGAGCGAATGGATGGTCGCCTCACGCGGCAGCTCCGCGTGCACGCTGTTCCAGCCCACCAGCACCTGGTGCCGCTCCTCGGCGGACAGCAGGGGCAACTCACCCACGGGCGCCTCGGGCTTCGTGACGATGCCCGCCAGCAGCACGTGCAGGCGCGCCATCATCCCCTCCGCGGTCGCGCGGGCGAACAGGTCGGAGTTGTACTCCAGGCGGCCCACGAAGCCGTCCGCCGCGTCCAGCATGGACAGGGCCAGGTCGAACTTCGCGGTGCGCGCTTCCGCTTCGTAGGCGCTCAGCGTGAGGCCCGGCACGGACAGCTTCGCCGCCAGCTCCTGGTGCAGCACGAACCACACCTGGAAGAGCGGCGAGCGGCTGGTGTCGCGCACCGGCTGCAGCTCCTCCACCAGCTTCTCGAACGGCACTTCCTGGTGCGCGTGCGCGCCCAGCACCGACTCCCGCACCCGCGCGAGCACCTGGCGGAACGAGGGGTCCCCTTCAAGCCGCGTGCGCAGCACGAGCGTGTTGATGAAGAAGCCGATGAGGCCTTCGGTCTCCATGCGGCCACGGCCGGCCACGGGCGAACCCACCGTGACGTCGTCCTGGCCCGCGTGGCGCGCCAGCAGCACCTGCCACGCGGTGAGCAGCAGCATGTACGGCGTGACGCCTTCCTTCAGCGCCAGGGCGCGCAGGGCATCCGACAGCTCACGCGGCAGCGTGAAGGGCAGCGTCTCACCGCGGTACGTCTGCACCGCCGGGCGAGGGAAGTCCGTGGGCAATTCCAGCGCGGAGGGCGCGCCGGTCAGCTGCTGCTTCCAGTAACCGACCTGCTTCTTCAGCACGTCGCCCTGGAGCCAGCCACGCTGCCAGCCCGAGTAGTCCGCGTACTGCACCGGCAGCTCCGGCAGCGGCGACGGCTTGCCCTGGCGGAAGGCCTCGTAGAGCGCGGCGACTTCACGCACGAGCACGCCGCGCGACCAGCCGTCGGACACGATGTGGTGCACCGTGAGCAGCAGCATGTGGCGCACGTCCGAGATGCGCACCAGCGTGGCGCGCAGCAGCGGGCCCGTGGCCAGGTTGAACGGCTTGCCCGCGTCCTCGTCCGCCAGACGCTGCGCCTTCGCCTCGCGCTCCGCCTCCGGCAGGCGCGTGAGGTCCACGAGCGGCAGCGGCATGCGGGCCGCCGGGTGGACGACCTGCACCGGGTTGCCACCCTCCGCGCGGAAGGTGGTGCGCAGCACTTCATGCCGGCGCACCAGCTCCGTGAAGGCCTGCTCCAGCGGGGCCACTTCCAGCGCGCCGTCCAGCATCACCGGCGCGGCGATGTTGTAGAACGCGCTGTCCGGCTCCAGCTGATCCAGGAACCACAGGCGCTGCTGCGCGAACGACAGCGGCAGCGTGTGCTCGCGGGACAGCGGCACGATGGCCGGCGCCTCCAGGCCGAAGCCCTGGCGGACGGCCTCGTCCACGCGAGCGGAGAGCGTCTCCACCGTGGTCGCCTCGAAGAGCGCGCGCAGGGGCAACTCCACCCGGAACGCGCTCCGGATGCGGGAGATCATCTGCGTCGCCAGCAGCGAGTGTCCGCCGAGCACGAAGAAGTCGTCCTTCGCACCCACGCGCTCCACGCCCAGCAGCTTGGACCACAGGCCCGCGATCAGCTCCTCGGTGGGAGTGCGCGGGGCCACGTAGGCGCGACCGGCTTCGGTCTCCTGCTCCGGCGCGGGCAGCGCGCGGCGGTCCACCTTGCCGTTGGACGTGAGGGGCAGCGCGTCCAGCATGACGAAGGCGGACGGCACCATGTAGTCCGGCAACCGCGACTTCAGGCCCTGGCGCAGCGCACCGGCCTCCAGCGTGTGGCCGGGCACCGCGACGACGTAGGCCACCAGGCGCTTGTCGCCCGGCACGTCCTCGCGCGCCAGCACGACGACTTCCGCGACGCCGGGCAGGCCGCTCATCGCGGCTTCAATCTCCGGCAGCTCGATGCGGAAGCCGCGCACCTTCACCTGGAAGTCGACGCGGCCCAGGAACTCCAGCGCGCCGTCCGGCAGGTAGCGCACGCGGTCGCCCGTGCGGTACACGCGCGCGCCGGGCTCCGGGTGGAACGGATCCGCCAGGAAACGCTCCATCGTGAGGCCGGGCTGTCCCAGGTAGCCCCGGGCCACACCCGCGCCGCCGATAAACAGTTCGCCGGGCACGCCCACGGGGACGGGCTGCAGCGCCGCGTCCAGTACGTACATCCGCGCGTTGGGCAGCGGCCGGCCCAGCGGCACGGAGGCCGTGGCGGCAAGCGCAGTGCCCCGCTCCACCTTCCACGTCAGCACGCCGACCGTGGTCTCGGTGGGGCCGTAGTGGTTGAAGACTTCGAGCCCGGGCACGAGTGCGTGCACGCGCGCCACGAGCGCCGGATCAGACGCTTCACCGCCCAGCACCAGCCGCTTGCGAGGCAGGACGCGCTCGGGCGACGGCGACGACAGGAGCGCCGTCAGGTGCGAGGGGACGATCTTCAAGCAGTCCACCGCGTGGCGCTCGAAGTAGTCACCCAGCGCTGCCGGGTCGGAGGCGCGGTCGCGGGAGATGAGGTGCAGCGTGCCGCCGCCGCTCAGCGTCGGGAAGACGGCGGTGTGGCCCAGGTCCGCGGCCAGCGTGGACACCGACGCGAAGCTCGCCGCCGGGGGCAGCGCCAGGCGCAGCGTCACGCCCTCCACGTAGTGGTTGAGCTGACGGTGCTCGATGGCCACGCCCTTGGGCCGGCCCGTGGAGCCAGACGTGAAGATGACGTAGGCCAGCGAGCCCGCGTCGCCCAGGCGCTTCGGGTCGTCCTCACGCTCGCGTGAGAGCAGCCCAGCGTCGGAGTCCAGGCACACGTGGCCCCTGGAGGCGTCCGCCACGTGCGCGGCGAGCGAGGCCTGGGTGACCACGAGCGAAGCCGCCGCGTCCTCCAGCACCGTGCGGAGGCGCTCCGGCGGATGCGACGGATCCAGCGGCACGTACGCGCCGCCGGCCTTGAGGATGCCCATCATGCCGACGATGGCGTCCGGGGTGCGTTCGGTGAGCAGGCCCACGCGCGCATCCGGGCCCACGCCGCGCGCGCGCAGCCAGTGCGCGAGCTGGTTGGCCCTGCGGTTCAGCTCCCCGTACGTGAGCTGGCCGTCGTCGCAGACCACCGCCACGGCGTCCGGCGTGCGGGCCGCGTGGACGGCGAAGCGCTCATGGACGAAGGTGTCGCCCGCGGACTGCGCGCCCGTGGCGTTCCACTCCACCAGCAGCTTCTGGCGCTCCGCGTCCGGCAGCAGCCTCGCGTGCTCGTGACGCGCGTGCGGGTTGGCGGCCATCGCTTCGAGGGCGCGGAAGTAGTAGCCCGCCAGCGCCTCCGTCTGGTCCGCGTCGCGCTGCGTGCCGTTGGTGCGCAGCACGAGCATCAGCGCGCCGGTGTCCGGGCGCTGGAGGAACAGCGTGCTCAGCGGAAGCTCCATCCACGCGGTGGACGGCGTCTCCTCCAGCAGGCGCACGCCTTCGAGCTGCGACAGGCCTCCGGCCACGTGGAAGTGGACGAAGTTGAAGATGGTCTCGAACAGCCGCTGGCCCCCCAGCTGCTGCTGCAACCGGCCCATGGGGTAGCGGCGGTGCGGCCAGATGTCGCCGTCCGCCTTCGACACCTGGCGCACCAGGTCCAGCCACGAGCCGTCCGCCAGCGTCACCGGGAACGGGATGCTGTTGAGGAACAGGCCCACCATGCGCTCACTGTCGGCCGTCTCCGGACGGCCGTTGGAGACCACGCCCGTCACCACCGAGCGCTGTCCCTCCATCAGCGCGCGCACGCGCAGGTGCGCCGCCAGCAGCACGGTCTTCAGCGGCACGTTGACCGCCTGTGCCACGCGCTGCAGTCCTTCCTGGAGCGCGGCGGGCACGTCCACCTGCCGCATGCTCAGCACCGGCTCCTGGCCCGCGGGCAGCGGCGCGCGAGGAGCAGGACGGTCCACTTCCGCGAGGCGCGACTTCCAGAACTGCTCGCCCTCGCCGGAGGTGAGCGACTGGTGCTCCAGCGCGACGAACTGACGGTAGGTGACGGCCAGCGGCGCCGCCTCCGGGGCCGGCGTGCCGCGCAGCAGGTTCACGTAGCCGCGGAACAGCTCCGACAACAGCGTCGCGAGGCTCCAACCATCCAGGATGGCGTGGTGGAAGATGAGCGAGAACTGGAGCGTCTTCTCCGTGCGCCGGTAGATCGCGAAGCGCAGCAGCGGCGCGCGGTTCCAGTCGAACGGACGGCAGCGGTCCGCTTCCACGAGCCTGCGCAACAGCGCGTCCTGCTCCGCGGCGGGCACGTGGCGCACGTCGTGGAGCTCCAGCGGCACCTGGGCCTCGCGGTGCACGAACTGCAACGGCTGCTCGTAACCGGTGAGGTCGAACGACGTGCGCAGGATGGCGTGGCGGCGAGCCAGCTCGGCCAGCAACTGGCGCATCTTCGCCTCATCGAGCGCCATCTCCAGGTGGTAGCTGGTGGCGTCGTGGTACATGCCGGACGCCTGGTCCAGCTCGCTCTGGAAGAGCATGCCGGCCTGGAGCACGGCCACCGGATACGCATCCTCCACATCCGCGGGGAGGCGCGCGCGGTCCGCTTCGGACAGCAGGCTGAAGGGCTCCGAGCCAGGGACGGCCTGCGCCGCGGCCTTCGACGGGGCCGCGTGCACCAGGTTCCCCAGCGCGCGGATGGTGGGCTGACGCAGCAGCTCCACCATGGGCAGATCCAACCCGCGCTCGCGAAGCTTCGCGATGAGCTGGATGCTGCGGATGGAGTCACCGCCCAGGTCGTAGAAGCTGTCGTCGATACCGACGCGCTCCACGCCCAGCACCTCCGCCCAGACCTCGCACAGCGCGGTCTCCTCCATGGTGCGAGGAGCGGCGTACGCGGTGGACATCTGCGGACGCTCGCTGCCGGGCACGGGCAGCGCGCGGCGGTCCACCTTGCCGTTGGGCGTGAGCGGCAGCGCGTCCAGCGCCATCAGCGCCGTGGGCACCATGTACGCGGGCAGCTTGTCGTGCAGGAACGCACGCATCGTGTCCACGCCCAGCGGCTCCGCGCCCTCTTCCGTGACGACGTAGGCCACCAGGGCCTTCTCGCCCGCGACCTCCTGCACGGCGACGGTGACGTCGAGCACGGACGCGTGTCCACGCAGCGCCGTTTCAATCTCGCCCGGCTCGATGCGGAAGCCTCGCACCTTCACCTGCTGGTCGATGCGACCCAGGAACTCCAGGGCGCCGTCCGCGCGGAAGCGGACCTGGTCGCCGGTGCGGTACAGCCGCGCGCCGGGCACGGTGCTGAACGGATCCGGGATGAACTTCTCCGCCGTCAGCTCGGGCTGGTTCAGGTAGCCGTGCGCCAGGCCGTCGCCGCCCGCGAACAGCTCGCCGGGGGCGCCCAGGGGCACGGGCTGCAGGGACGCGTTGAGGACATGCACGCGCGTGCCGTTGATGGGCCGGCCGATGGGCACGGAGATGCCCAGCGCGCCAGCGTTCTCCACCGGGTAGCACGCGGTGAACGTCGTGTTCTCCGTGGGGCCGTAGCCGTTGATGACGCGGCAGCCCGGCAGCTGCTCCATCACGCGCAGCACGTGCGCGGGGGACAGCACGTCACCACCCGCCAGCAGCTGACGCACGGGACGCAGGCCATCCAGGTTGCCGTCCACCATCTGATGGAACAGACCGGCGGTGAGCCACAGGGTGCTCACGCCCTCGCGGGTGATGACCTCCCCCAGCTCGTCCAGGGTGGGCGCGCGCGGCGGGAACACAGCGAGCTTCGCGCCGTTGAGCATCGCGCCCCACAGCTCGAAGGTGGACGCGTCGAACGCGAGCGGCGCCAGCTGGAGGAACACGTCCTTCGACGACAGGCTCACCCACTCCGGACCGCACACCAGGCGCACCACTGCGCGGTGGGGCACGGACACGCCCTTGGGCCGGCCCGTGGAGCCAGAGGTGTAGAGGACGTACAGCTCGTCCTCACCGCTCGGCGCGGTGTCGAGGTTGGCATCCGAGCGCTTCGCGAGCGCGGCCGCGTCGTCATCCAGGCAGACCACCTGGAGCCACTGCGCGGGCAGCTCGTCCGCGATCGCGGAGACGCTGACGAGCGCGGACAGGCCCGCGTCGTCGATGAGCATCGAGAGGCGCTCGGTGGGGAAGCTGGGGTCGAGCGGCACGTACGCGCCGCCCGCCTTGGCGATGCCCAGCACCGCCACGACGAGGTCCAGCGAGCGCTCCAGGGACACGCCCACGCGCTTGCCGGGCCTGACGCCCTGGGCGCGCAGGTGGTGCGCGAGCTGATTGGCGCGCGCGTTGAGCTGGCCGGCGGTGAGCGTCCCGCCCTCGAAGCTGACGGCGACCGCGTCCGGGGCGCGGGCGGCCTGCGCCTCGAAGACGCGCGACACGGGCTGGCCGTGCGGGTACGTCCGCGGGCGGTCGTTCCACGCGGCGAGCGTGCTGCGCTCATCCGGCGTGAGCAGCGGCAGCGTGCCGATGCGGAGTTCGGGGTCGTCCACGACGGCGCGCAGCAGCGACTCGAAGTGGGCGAACAGGCGCTCCACCGACGCGCGGTCGAGCACGTCCGTGTTGTGCTCCACCGTGACGGTGAGCCCGCCCTGCCACGGGAAGACGACGACGAGCAGGTCCCACTTGGCGGTCCCGTTCGTCTCCGCGTCCAGGAGGCTCAGCTCCAGGCCGGGGAGCTGGAGCGGCGGCAGCGGCGCGTTCTCCAGCACGAACTTCACGTTGAAGAGCTGGCCACCCGGCTCGCGCGGCGGCTTGAGCGCCTGCACCAGCGTGCCGAAGGGCAGGTCCTGGTGCTCGTAGGCGTCCAGGGTCCCCTTGCGCACGCGGTCCAGCAGCGACCGGAAGGACAGGTCGCCCGACACCTGCGTGCGCAGGACGAGCTGGTTGGTGAAGAAGCCGACCAGGGACTCCAGCTCCTCGCGGGCGCGGTTCGCGATGTCCGTGCCCACGACGATGTCGTCCTGGCCGGTGCGGCGGTGCAGGAGCGCGTCGAACGCGGCGAGCAACACCATGAACAGCGTGGCGCCCTCCCCTCGTCCCAGCGCCTCGATGCGGGACGTGAGGTCCGGGGACAGGTGGAAGCGGCGACTGTCACCGTGGAAGCGGTCGCCCGCGGGACGCGGCGCGTCCGTGCGCAGCGCGATGCGAGGCGCTCCGGCGAGCTGCTTCTTCCACCAGGAGATCTGCTGCTCCAGCACGTCGCCGCTCAGCCACTGGCGGTGCCAGAGGGTGTAGTCCGCGTACTGCACGGGCAGCGAGGGCAGCGGCGAGGACTCTCCGCGCGAGAACGCGGTGTAGAGCGCCTGGAGCTCGTTCATGAACACGCCCACGGCCCAGCCATCCACCACGATGTGGTGCATGGCGAGGCACAGCACGTGCTCGCGCGCGCTCAGCTTCAGGAGCTGGGCGCGCAGGAGCGGGCCCTGAACCAGGTCGAACGGCCGGGCGGCCTCCGCGTTCAGGTGCTTCCGGGCCTCGGCCTCCGCCTGGTCGGCGGGCAGCGAGGACAGGTCCACCACGGGCAGCACGAACGGCTTCGCCGGCAGGATGACCTGCACGGGCGCGCCGGACGCATCCTGATGGAAGACGGTGCGCAGCGCCTCGTGGCGCCGGACGATCTCCTCCAGGCCGCGGCGGAGCACGTCGACGTCCAGGTCGCCGGTCAAGCGGGCCGCGCTGGGCACGTTGTAGATGGGCGTGCCCGGCGTGAGCTGCTCGAAGAGCCAGAGGCGCTCCTGGTCGAACGACAGCGGCAGCGAACCCTCACGCGACGCGGGCTTGAGCGGCGGCGTCTTGAACTTCCGCTCGGCGCCCGTGGCCTCGTCCACACGGGAAGCCAGGGCGGCCACCGTCGGGGACTCGAAGAGCGCGCGCAGGGGCAGCTCCACCTGGAACTCGCCGCGCAGGCGCGACACCAACTGGGTGGCCATCAGCGAGTGGCCGCCCAGTTCGAAGAACGAATCCTCCGCGCCCACGCGCTCCACGGTGAGCACGCGCGCGAAGAGGGCCGCCACGCGCGTCTCCGTCTGCGTGCGAGGGGCCACGTAGGCATCGGGACGCGAGAGCGCGCCCGTGGGGGCCGGCAGGGCCTTGCGGTCCACCTTGCCGGCGGGCGTCATCGGCAGTGCGTCCAGCACCACGAACGCCGACGGCACCATGTACTCCGGCACGCCGTCCTTCAGGTGCTTGCGCAGCGAGGCCGCGTCCACCGTCCGACCCGGCTGCGGCACGACGTAGCCGACGAGCCGCTTGTCGCCCGGGACGTCCTCGCGCACCACGACCGCCGCCTCACGCACGTCCGCGTGGCGCAGCAGCACGGCCTCGATTTCACCCAGCTCGATGCGGAAGCCACGCACCTTCACCTGGTGGTCGATGCGGCCCAGGTATTCGATCTCGCCCTCGGCCAGCCAGCGCACGCGGTCGCCGGTGCGGTACAGCCGCGCGCCGGGGTCCTGGCTGAACGGGTTGGGGACGAACTTCTCCGCCGTCATGTCCGGCCGGCCCTGGTAGCCGCGCGCCAGGCCTTCGCCCGCGACGTACAGCTCGCCCGCGACACCCACGGGCACCGGATGGTGCAGGGCATCCAGCACGTACACCTGCACGTTCGCCAGCGGCTTGCCGATGGTCAGGCGCTCCGCCCGGACACCGCCATGCGTAAGGGTCGCGCAGACCGTGGTCTCGGTGGGGCCGTACGCGTTGATCAGCGTCCTCCCCTGCCCCCACTTGCGAGCCATCTCCACGCTCAGCGCCTCACCGGCGGAGACGATGGTGGACAGCCCGTCCAGCCCGTCCGTGCTCAACTGCGCGAGCACCGACGGCGTCAGCGTCACGGTGGTGATGCGCTGCGACTTCAGCAGCGTGCGCAGCGGCTCATCCGGCAGCAGGCGGTCGCGCGGCGCGAGCACCAGCGTGGCCCCGGACACGAGCGTGCTGAACACCTCCCACACGCTGGCGTCGAAGCTGGACGCCGCGTACTGCAACGCGCGGCGGCCCGTGCCCAGACCCTTCGCCGCGGCGGCCTGCCGGGCGGTGTTGTTGAGGCCTCGGTGCGGCAGGAGCGTGCCCTTGGGGCGGCCCGTGGAGCCGGACGTGTAGATGACGTACGCCAGGGTGTCGGCGTTGGCGCTGGAAGCAGGAGCGGTCTCCGGAAGCGTCCGAAGGTGCGCTGCCTCCAGGTCCATGCGCACGACGCGCAGGCCGTCGGAGGGCAGCTGCTGGCTCAGCGATTCCTGCGTCACCAGCACGGGCGCGCCGCTGTCCTCCAGCATGAAGGACAGGCGCTCACGCGGGTAGGACGGATCCAACGGCACGAAGGCGCCACCGGCCTTCTGGATGCCGAGCATCGCCACCGCCAGCTCCAGCGAACGCTCCACGCAGAGCGCCACACGCACCTCGGGCCCGACGCCCAGCGTGCGCAGGTGGTGCGCCAGCTGGTTCGCCCGCGCGTCCAGCTGCGCGTACGTCAGCGAGGCATCCTCGAACACCAGCGCCTGCGAGTCCGGCGCGCGACGCACCTGGGCCTCGAAGAGCGCCGGGAACGTCACGTCACCCGTGACGTCGCCGCGCGTGTCGTTCCACGCCACCAGCACCTGGTGACGCTCCTGCGCGCCCATCAGCGCGAGGTCGGACAGCTTCGCCGAGGGACGCGCCGCCACGGACTCCAGCAGCACCAGCAGGTGCTCCGTCATCCGGCGAGCCGTCGCCGCCGCGAACAGGTCGGTGTTGTACTCGAGCGTCCCTTCCAGTCCGCCCGCCGTCTCCGTCAGCGACAGCGTCAGGTCGAACTTCGCCGACTTCGACTCCACGTCGTACGGCGACAGCTCCACGCCCGACAGCTTCAGGTGCGGCAGCACGTCCTGCTGCAGCGCGAACATCACCTGGAACAGCGGCGCATGGCTCAGGCTGCGCTGCGGCTGGAGTTCTTCCACCAGCTTCTCGAACGGCACGTCCTGGTGCGCGTATGCACCCAGCGTCGTCTCGCGCACCTGCTTGAGGAGCTGCTGGAAGCTCGGGTTGCCCGAAAGCTTCGTGCGCAGCACCAGCGTGTTGACGAAGAAGCCGATGAGCCCTTCCGTCTCCGCCTGCGTGCGGCCCGCGATGGGCGAACCCACCGAGATGTCGTCCTGGCCCGTGTAACGCGCCAGCAGCACCTGGAACGCGGCCAGCAGCAGCTGGTACGGCGTGACGCCTTCCTGCTTCGCCAGCGCGTTCAGCGTGCGGCTCAGGTCCGCCCCCAGCTTCACCGGCACCGTCGCGCCGCGGTACGTCTGCACCGCCGGGCGCGCGAAGTCCGTCGGCAACTCCAGCACCGCCGGAGCGCCAGCCAGCTGCTGCTTCCAGTAGCCGACCTGCTTCTCCAGCACCCCGCCCAACAGCCACTCCCGCTGCCACTGCGCGAAGTCCGAGTACTGCACCGCCAGCTCCGGCAGTGGGGACTTCTGGTTGAGGACCTGGGCCTCGTAGAGCGCGGCGACCTCGCGCACGAGCACGCCCATGGACCAACCGTCAGAGACGATGTGGTGCATCGTCACCAGCAGCACGTGCTTCGCCTCACCCAGCTTCAGCAGCTTCGCGCGGAAGAGCGGGCCCGTACCCAGATCGAACGGGCGCGCGGCTTCTTCCTCCGCCAGCCGCCGCGCTTCCGTGCCCTGTGCACCGGAGACGTCCACCACCGGCAGCTCGAAGGCCTTCGCCGGGTGGATGACCTGCACCGCCTGACCGTTCTCATCGCGGAAGGTCGTGCGCAGCGACTCATGCCGACGGACGATCTCTTCCAGGGCCCGCCGCATGGCTTCCACATGCAGTGCGCCCTCCAGCTTCACACCGCCCGCCACGTTGTAGAAGGCGCTGCCTTGCTCCAGCTGATCCAGGAACCACAGACGCTGCTGCGCGAACGACAGCGACTCCGTGGCGCTCCGGGGCCGAGGCGTGATCGCCGGGGCCTTGGACGCATCACGGCCTGACACGGCCGTATCCACGAACGCCGCGAGCGAAGCCACCGTGCTCAGCTCGAAGAGCGAACGCAGCGGGACCTCGGCGCCGAAGGCGGCGCGCAGCCGGGAGACCAGCTGCATCGCCAGCAGCGAGTGGCCGCCCAGTTCGAAGAACGAGTCCTCCGCACCCACGCGCTCCACGCGCAGCAGCTGCGCGAAGAGCGAGGCCACCTGCTCTTCCGTCGCTGTGCGCGGGGCCACGTACTGGCCCTGCGCCACCTGGGCTTCCGGAACCGGCAGCGCCTTGCGGTCCACCTTCCCGTTCGGATTGAGCGGCAGCGCGCTCAGCACCACGAACGCCGACGGCACCATGTACTCCGGCAACCGCGCCTTCAGGCCCTTGCGCAGCTCCGCGACGTCCAGGGACGCACCCGCCACGTACGCCACCAGGCGCCTGTCGCCGGGCACGTCCTCGCGCACCACCACCACCGACTCGCGCACGCCGGCTTGCGAGGACAGCACCGACTCCACTTCACCCAGTTCGATGCGGAAGCCACGCACCTTCACCTGGAAGTCGATGCGGCCCAGGTACTCCAGCTCGCCATTCGGCAACCAGCGGATGCGGTCGCCCGTGCGGTACATCCGCGCGCCGGGCTCCTGGCTGAAGGGATTGGGGATGTACTTCTCCGCCGTCAGCGACGGCTTGGCCAGGTAGCCTCGCGAGAGGCCCGCACCCGCGATGTACAGCTCGCCCGGCACGCCCTGCGGTACCGGACGCAGCCATGCATCCAGCACGTACCCCCGCGAGCCCGTCAGGAGACGGCCCACCGTCGGCTCCCGCGTCGCGCCTTTCTCCACTCGCAAGTACGTCGAATACGTCGTGTCTTCCGTCGGGCCGTAGAAGTTGTAGACGGCCGCCACGTTCTTGAGCCCGTAGGCGGCCTGCGCCAGCCGGTTCAGCAGCGGCTCACCGGCGAGGTTTACCGTACGCACCGACTCCGGCACGCCTCCGCTGCGCAGCAACTCCGCCATCGCGGAGGGCACGGTGTTCACCAGCGTCACCCGGCTCGCGTCCTTCATCGTTGGGAGCGCCAGTGCGTTCTCCGCGACGATGACGGAACCACCGATGCTCAGCGGCGCGAAGACTTCAAACACCGAGATGTCGAAGTTCAGCGACGTCGACGCCAACATGCCCGACAGCTGCTGTGGCGTGAAGAACGTCGTCGCCCAGTGGAGGAAGGCCACCACGCTGCGCTGCTCGATGGCCACGCCCTTCGGACGGCCCGTCGAACCCGACGTGTACAGCACGTACGCCAGATTCCTCACGCCCGTGCGCGCATCAACGCGCGAAGCAGGGTTCTTGGAGATGTTCTCCCAATCGGTATCCAGGAACACGTTGCGCGCCGAGTGCGCGGGGAGCACGCCCAGCAACTTCTGCTGCGTCAGCACCACCGTCGCCTGCGCGTCCTCCAACATCCAGCCCAGACGATCCTGCGGGTACGCCGGATCCAACGGCACGTAGGCGCCACCCGCCTTCAGCACGCCCAGCAGCGCCACCACCATCCGTGCGGAGCGCTCCAGGCTCACGCCCACCAGCATGTCCGGGCCCACGCCCATGCCACGCAGGTGATGCGCCAGCTGGTTCGACTGCGCCTCCAGCTGCGCGTACGTCAGCACCTGTCCATCGAAGTAGACGGCCGCCGCATCCGGCGTGCGGGCAACCTGCGCCTCGAAGAGCGCCTGCATCGTCCCGGTCACCGGAGCCGGCAGGTCCGTCCCCGACACGTCCAGCAGCAGCGACTGCTTCTCCTGCGCGCCCATCAGCGACAGGTCGAACACCTTCGCCATGGGCCGCACCGCCACGGACTCCAGCAGCACGCGCAGGTGCTCTGTCATCCGCCGCGCCGTCGCCGCCGTGAACAGGTCCGAGTTGTACTCGAGCGTCCCTTCCAGTCCGCCCGCGGTCTCCGTGAGGAAGAGCGTCAGGTCGAACTTCGCCGTCTTCGACTCCACTTCGTACGGCGACAGCTCCATGCCCGACAGCTTCAGGTGCGGCAGCACGTCCTGCTGCAACGCGAACATCACCTGGAACAGCGGCGCATGGCTCAGGCTGCGCTGCGGCTGGAGTTCTTCCACCAGCTTCTCGAACGGCACGTCCTGGTGCGCATACGCGCCCAGCGTCGTCTCGCGCACCTGCTTCAGGAGCTGCTGGAAGCTCGGGTTGCCTGAAAGCTTCGTGCGCAACACCAGCGTGTTGACGAAGAAGCCGATGAGGCCCTCCGTCTCCGCCTGCGTGCGGCCCGCGATGGGCGAGCCCACCGAGATGTCGTCCTGGCCCGTGTACCGCGCCAACAGCACCTGGAATGCCGCCAGCAGCAACTGGTACAGCGTGACGCCTTCCTGCTTCGCCAGCGCATTCAGCGAGCGGCTCAAGTCCGCGCCCAGCTTCACCGGCACCGTCGCGCCGCGGTACGTCTGCACCGCCGGACGCGCGAAGTCCGTCTGCAGCTCCAACATCGCCGGAGCCCCGGCCAGCTGCTGCTTCCAGTAGCCGACCTGCTTCTCCAGCGCTCCGCCCAGCAGCCACTCCCGCTGCCACTGCGCGAAGTCCGCGTACTGCACCGCCAGCTCCGGCAGCGGCATGGCGCGGCCCTGCGAGTGCGCCTCGTAGAGCGCGGCCATCTCGCGCACGAGGACACCCAGGGACCACCCGTCGGAGACGATGTGGTGCATCGTCACCAGCAGCACGTGCTTCGCTTCGCCCAGCTTCAGCAACTGAGCGCGGAAGAGCGGACCCGTGCCCAGATCGAACGGACGCACGGCCTCTTCGTTGACGCGGCGCTGGGTCTCCGTCTCGCGTGCCGCTTCGGCCACGGTCGACAGATCCACCACGGGCAGGTCCATCCGGCCCGCTGCCTGGATGATCTGCACCGCCTGACCGTTGTCCTCACGGAACGTCGTGCGCAGCGACTCGTGCCGCGCGACGATCTCCTGGAGCGTCAGCCGCAGGGCTTCCACGTCCAGCGCGCCCTCCAGACGCACCGCGCCCGGCACGTTGTAGAGCGCGCTCCCCTGCTCCAACCGGTCCAGGAACCACAGGCGCTGCTGCGCGAACGACAGCGGCAGCACACCCTCACGCGGCACCCGCTTCAGCGGCGGCAGGTTCGCGACTTCCGCCTGCTGCTTCTTTCCGTCGACGAACGACGCGAGCGAGGCCACCGAGTTCAGCTCGAAGAGCGAACGCAGCGGGACCTCGACGCCGAAGGCAGTGCGCAGCCGGGAGGCCAACTGCATCGCCAGCAGCGAGTGACCGCCCAGCTCGAAGAACGAGTCCTCCGCGCCCACGCGCTCCAAGCGCAGCAACTGCGCGAAGAGCGTGGCCACCTGCTCCTCCGTCGCCGTGCGCGGCGCTACGTACTGGCTCTGCGACTGGGCCTCCGGAACCGGCAGCGCCTTGCGGTCCACCTTCCCGTTCGGCGTCAGCGGCAGCGCGTTCAGCACCACGAACGCCGACGGCACCATGTACTCCGGCAGCCGCGACTTCAGTCCCTTGCGCAGCTCCGCCACGTCCAGAGACGCGCCCGCCACGTACGCCACCAGGCGCTTGTCGCCGGGCACGTCCTCACGCACCACCACCACCGACTCACGCACGCCGGGCTGCGACGCCAGCGCCGACTCGACTTCGCCCAGCTCGATGCGGAAGCCACGCACCTTCACCTGGAAGTCGATGCGGCCCAGGTACTCCAGCTCGCCCGTCGCCAGCCAGCGCACCCGGTCGCCCGTGCGGTACATCCGCGCGCCCGGCTGCGCCGAGAACGGGTTCGGCACGAAGCGCTCCGCCGTCAGCGACGGCTTGGCCAGGTAGCCGCGCGCGAGGCCCGCGCCCGCGATGTACAGCTCGCCCGGCACGCCCTGCGGCACCGGGCGCAGCCACGCGTCCAGCACGTACGCCCGCGAACCCGTCAGCGGACGGCCAATCGTCGGCTCACGCGCGGCGCCCTTCTCCACTCGCGTGTACGTCGAGTACGTCGTGTCTTCCGTCGGGCCGTAGAGGTTGTAGACGCCTTCGACGTGCTTCAGTCCGTACAGCGGCTGAGCCAGCCGGTTCAGCAACGGCTCGCCCGCGAGGTTCACCGTGCGCACCGACTCCGGCACGCCCTGGCTTCGCACGAGCTCCGCCATCGCGGAGGGCACCGTGTTCACCAGCGTCACGCGGCCCGCGTCCTTCAGCGTCGGCAGCGCCAGCGCGTTCTCCGCGACGATGACGGCACCACCGCCGGTCAACGGCGCGAAGACTTCGAACACCGACAGGTCGAAGTTCAGCGACGTCGCCGCCAGCACGCCCGCCAGCTGCTGCTTCGTGAAGGTCGCCGTCGCCCAGTGCAGGAAGGCCACCACGCTGCGCTGCTCGATCGCCACGCCCTTCGGACGGCCCGTTGAGCCCGACGTGTACAGCACGTACGCCAGGTTCCCCACGCCCGTGCTCGTCGCGACAGGCGTGGTCGGCTGCCGCGCGATCACGGCCCAATCCGTGTCCACGCAGACGGCCTTCGCGGAGTGCTCAGGCAGCACGCCCAGCAGCTTCTGCTGCGTCAGCAGCACCGGCGCCTGCGCGTCCTCCAGCATCCAGCCCAGGCGATCCTGCGGGTACGCCGGATCCAGCGGTACGTACGCGCCGCCCGCCTTCAGCACGCCCAGCAGCGCCACCACCATGCGCGCCGAACGCTCCAGGCTCACGCCCACCAGCGTGTCCGGGCCCACGCCCACGCCGCGCAGGTGGTGCGCCAGCTGGTTCGCCTGCGCGTCCAGCTGCGCGTACGTCAGCACCTCGCCATCGAAGTGGACCGCGGGCGCATCCGGCGTGCGCGCAACCTGTGCCTCGAACAGGGCCTGCATCGTCCCGCTCACCGGGGCCGAAAGGTCCGTCCCCGACACGTCCTTCAGCAGCGTCTGCTTCTCCTGCGCTCCCATCAGCGACAGGTCGGACAGCTTCGCTCCCGGATCCGTGAGCAGCGACTCCAGCAGCACCCGCAGGTGCTCCATCATCCGCCGCGCCGTCGCCGCGGCGAACAGGTCCGTGTTGTACTCGAGCGTCCCGTCCAGCCCGCCCGCCGTCTCCGTCAGGTAGAGCGTCAGGTCGAACTTCGCCGTCTTCGACTCCACGTCGTACGGCGACAGCTCCACGCCCGGCAGACGGAAGTGCGGCAGCACGTCCTGCTGCAACACGAACATCACCTGGAACAGCGGCGCGTGGCTGAGGCTGCGCTGCGGCTGGAGTTCCTCCACCAGCTTCTCGAACGGCACGTCCTGGTGCGCGTACGCACCCAGCGTCGTCTCCTTCACCTGGGCCAGCAGCGCGCGGAAGGACGGATTGCCCGTAAGCGTCGTGCGCAGCACCAGTGTGTTGACGAAGAAGCCGATGAGGCCCTCCGTCTCCGCACGCGTGCGGCCCGTGATGGGCGAACCCACCGAGATGTCGTCCTGCCCCGAGTAGCGCCCCAGCAGCACCTGGAACGCCGCCAGCAGCAGCATGTACGGCGTGACGCCTTCCTTCTTCGCCAGCGCACCCAGCGCCTTGCTCAGCTCCGCGCCCAGCTTCACCGGCACCGTCGCGCCGCGGTACGTCTGCGCCGCCGGACGCGCGAAGTCCGTGGGCAGCTCCAGCACCGCGGGCGCTCCGGTCAGCCGCTGCTTCCAGTAGCCGACCTGCTTCTCCAGCACGCCGCCCAGCAACCACTCCCGCTGCCACTGCGCGAAGTCCGCGTACTGCACCTTCAGCGCCGGCAGCGGAGAACCCCGTCCGCCACGGAACGCGTCGTAGAGCGCTGCGACTTCACGCACGAGCACGCCCATGGACCAGCCGTCGGAGACGATGTGGTGCATCGTCACCAGCAGCACGTGCTTCGCTTCACCCAGCTTGAGCAACCGCGCGCGCACCAGCGGACCCGCGCCCAGGTCGAACGGGCGCACGGCCTCTTCATCCACGCACCGCCGCGCCTCCGCCTCGCGCGACGCCTCCGGGAAGCCCGTCAGGTCCGCCACCGGCAGCTCGAAGGCCTTCGCCGGGTGGATGAGCTGCACCGCCTCGCCGTTCTCCTCGCGGAACGTCGTGCGCAGCGACTCGTGCCGGCGGACGATCTCCTCCAGGCTCCGGCGCATCGCCTCCGCGTCCAGTGCGCCGTCCAGCCGCACCGCGCCCGGAATGCTGTAGAGCGCGCTGCCCTGCTCCAGCCGGTCCAGGAACCACAGGCGCTGCTGCGCGAACGACAGCGGCTGCGTGGCTCCCCTTGGCCGGGGCGCGAGCACCGCCGCCTTCGGCTCCTGCTTCGACGCCGAGATGCGCTTCGCCAGCTCCACCAGGCTCGGCCCCTGGAGCAGCAGCTCCATGGGCAGCGCGATCCCCAGCCCCTTCTCCACCGTGTGCGCCAGCTCCACCGCGCTCAGCGAATCCAGGCCGTAGCGCGTGATGGGCTCACGCACGTCCACCGTCTTCGCCGGCATCTTCAGCTGCTCCGCCACGCGCTCCACCAGCCACGTCAGCGTGGCCCGCGCGGCCTCCGGCACGTCCTCACGCACCGGCGCCGCGGCGGGCTCCGAGGCCTCGGCGGCATCCGACTCCTCCGCCTCCTCGAACCCCGGCTCGCGCCACACCAGCACCGTGCGCAGCTCGTCCGCGAGGAACTGCGCCTTGCTCGCGTGCCGCTGGATCTTCCCGCTGGAGGTCTTCGGGATGCTGCCGGGCTCGATCAGCGCCACGGCGTGCACCTGCACCTCGTGCCGCTCGGCGACGCGCTGGCGGATCTCCTTCACCGCCGCCTCCGCCATGTCCACCTGCTTGCGCAGGTTGCCCGCCTTGCGCAGGTCGATCTCCTGCACCACCACCAGGCGCTCCTCGCCCGCCACCTCCAGAGACACCGCCGCGACGCTGCCAGCGCGCAGCGCGGGGTGGCTCTCCTCCACCGTCTGCTCGATGTCCTGCGGGTAGTGGTTGCGGCCCCGGATGATGATCAGATCCTTGGCCCGGCCGGTGACGTACAGCTCGCCGTCCCGCATGAAGCCCAGGTCGCCGGTGCGCAGGAACGGGCCTTCGTCCGTGCCCTTCACTCGCGCGTGGAACGCCTCCGCCGTCGCCTCCGGCTTGTTCCAGTAGCCCAGCGCCACGCTGGGGCCGCGCACCCAGATTTCACCCACGCCGCCGGGCGCGCACGCCTCGCGCGTCTGGGGATCCACGATGGCCACGGGGTGTCCCGGCCGCTCGTCGCCGCAGCCCACCAGGACGCGCGCCTCCGGCTTCGCCGCGTCCACCAGCACCGCCCGGCGCTGCTCCAACGCCGGAGCATCCAGCGCGCAGCGCACCGGCGGCGCCTCCACGCGCCCGCCCGACACCAGCAGCGTCGCCTCCGCCAGGCCGTAGCACGGGAAGAAGAACTCACGCTTGAAGCCGTGCGGCCCGAAGGCCTGCTCGAAGCGATCCAGCGTCGCCGGACGGATGGGCTCCGCGCCGGTGAACGCCACCCGCCACGAGCTCAGGTCCAACGACTGCCGCTCCTCCGCCGGGATGCGCCGCACGCACAGGTCGAACGCGAAGTTCGGCCCGCCGCTGATCGTGGCCTTGTAGCGGGTGATGGCCTCCAGCCACACGCGCGGGTTCTTGAGCATCGTCATCGGCGACATCAGCGCCGCGTGGAACGTCGCGTACAGCGGCGTGAGGATGCCGCCAATGAGCCCCATGTCGTGGTACGGCGGCAGCCAGATGACGGCCGAGCTGCTGGGGCCCAGCTCGAACGCGTCGGTGATCAGCGCCAGGTTGTGCGCCAGGTTGCCGTGGCTCAGCATCACGCCCTTGGGCGAGCCCGTGGACCCCGACGTGTACTGGAGGAACGCCAGCGTCGACGCGTCCACCGCCGGCGGCATCCACTCCGCCTCCCCACCCGCCGGAATCTCGTCCGTCCCCACCCAGTGCAGCGAGCGCAGGTCCGGCGCCTGCTCGAAGACGAACTCCGTCATGGACAGGATGCCGGACGTGGTGAGCACCACCGTCGCGTTCGCGTCCTGGATGATCGCGCGCAGGCGCGGCAGCGTCCGCTCCAGCCGCATCGGATCCGGCGGATACGCCGGCACCGCGATGAGCCCCGCGTAGAGGCACCCGAAGAACCCCGCCACGTACTCCAGCCCGGGCGGATACAGCAGCATCACGCGCTCGCCCGGCTTCGCCACCTTCCGCAACGCCACCGCGATCCGCCGCGCCCGCGCATCCAGTCCCGCGTAGCTCAGCGCTCCGTCTTCCTGCCCCGCGTCGTCCAGGAACGTGTACAGCGGCTGATCGGGCCGCGATTCAGCCCGGCTCCGCAAGATTTCAACGAGAGTGGAATGCGAGGGCGTCAGCTCAGGGGAACGCGGCAAGGAAGAACCCATGTGGAAAGCCGGAGATCACCGCAAAGGCTTCAGTGGGCCGACTTCCTGTGCGACGCACACGCACGGTGTGCGTGACACAGGCGCCCTTGCAATGTGTCCGGGGGAGCAGAACTGGATACGAGAATACCACTAGGAATGGGTTCTACTGAACTTGAACAAATTGCTCGAATCGCTCACATTTGCTTGTCAGCCCTGCTTCCTGGTCTTCAGCACTCACTCCGCCCTCCCTTGACTCCGCGAGTTCCCTTCTAGGAACCGCCGTGAATCGAGTCCGGGTGCGGGGAATCCCCGATCGCACACCATGACCGCTCCCCTGTATCGCCTCGCGGACGCCACTCTCGTTGAACCGCTCGTCCAGGACTTCCAGGCCTGGTGGATGACGGTGGCGCCCATGCCCGCGAGCCTGCATCTGCAGGCCTATCTGTTGCCGCTGCTGAAGGCCTATCTGCAGACGCCGGACTTCCACGCGAAGGCGGCGAAGGATCCGGAGCTGAGCGGCAGCTCCTTCGTGGGCATCGCGCCGGAGCGCGCGGAAGAGGTGCGGGCGCTCATGCAGCGGATGACCACCGCGCAGGAGGACAACATCAAGCTGGCGGAGGCGTTCGACGAGTTCCAGACGCAGCTGCTGGCGGAGGCCAAGGGCCAGTCCCTGGAGCCGCTGTATTCTCGGCTGCCGGACGTGCTCAAGGGCAAGGTGGAGCTGGTCTACGACTACGTGAACCGCCCGTCGATGCGCGTGCACGAAGGCCTGCTGTACCGCGGCCATCACCACAAGACGGAGCTCCAGTCGATGCGGCTCCGCCGGCTGAAGGCGGACGCGGAGCGCGACTCGCTGCTCACCACGCCGCGCCTGATGGAGGCGGGGCAGTTGGACTGGAAGGTGCCCTTCCACGACGAGCGCCTGGACAAGCTCTTCAGCCTGGACGTGGAGCCCAAGCCGCTGGAGTGGATCCGCGACCTGCTGGGCGACGCGGTGAAGTCCGACGCGGAGCTGATGCCCCTGCTCACGGAGGCGACGCAGACCCTTCCCGAGACCTGGAACGGGCCGGGGGTGCGCATCCGCTACGTGGGCCACGCGTGCGTGCTGGTGGAGTGGAAGGGCACGTCCATCCTCATCGACGCGGTGGTGCCGGTGCGGCCGGAGAAGATGGGCCCGCTCGCGCGCATGTCCTTCGCGGACCTGCCCCGCCGCATCGACTACGTGGTCATCACCCACAGCCACCCGGATCACCTGGACATCGAAACGCTGCTGCGCCTGCGCCACCGCATCGGCACCCTGATGGTGCCGCGCGCGAGCGGCGCCCTGGCGGGTGACTACTCGCCGCGGCTGTTGGGCAGGGCGCTCGGCTTCAAGAACGTGCTGGAGCCCTACTTCTACGAATCCCTGCCCATCCCGGACGGAGAGATCATCGCCGCGCCGTTCATGGGCGAGCACGGCGACGTGGCCCACGCCAAGTCCGCGTGGATCATCCGCACCGGCGAGGATCGCCTGTTCTTCGCCGCCGACTCCATGTGCGTGGACGAGACGACGTACCGCGACCTGCGCAGCACGGTGGGCGATCTGCACTCGGTCTTCATGAACACGGAGATCGTCGGCGCGCCGCACACCTGGATGCTGGAGGGCTTCTTCCCCAAGAAGCGCGACCGCAAGCTGGAGAAGAACCGCCGGTGCCGCGGCAGCAACTCCGCCGAAGGCCTGCGCCTGCTGGAGCTCGTGGGCGCCAAGCGGATCTTCAACTACGCCATGGGCCTGGAGCCCTGGATGGAGCACATCATCGGGCCCGCCGCCACGCCGGAGACGCCCCGCATGAAGGAGTCGGATCTGCTGCTCTCCACCGCTCGCGAGCGCGGCCTCCAGGCCGAACGACTCGAGGGCGCGCGGCAGGTCCACCTCAAGGGCTGATTCGCACGCGGGCGCTGGGCGGCCTGGCCGCCCCCCCCGTGAGTAGGGCTCGACGGGACGAGCCCAACCGGTATGCTCGGGAACATGAGGAATCCCCGGAAAGAAACCCTCACGTTCATCGCGGTGACGCTCGCGGTGAGCTGGACGATGGCCGTGGCGTTCATCGCTGGCGGCGAGAAGTCCGTGTGGCTGATGCGCTGGATGATGTGCGTGCCGGGCATCGTGGGCCTCGCGTGTTCGTGGTTCTTCCGGCGCGAGCCCCCTTCCGCGGTGGGCTTCTCCTTCCCCGGTTGGAAGTGGTGGTTCCTGGGGCTGGCGCTGCCGCTGGCGTACGGCGCTGTCATCGCGCCGCTGGCCTACGCGATCCGGTTCGCGACCGGGGACGCGTCCTTCATCACGTTCCAGCCGCAGCTGCTCAAGGGTCCGTTCGGAGTGACGGGCGTGGCGACGGTGCCGGTGATGATCCTCCTGTTCTGGGCGCTGACGGTGACGTGGTGGCTGGCCGCCGCGTCCGTGCGCTGGCGCTGGGTGGAGAAGCTGGGCGCGAAGCTGCCCGAGCGCTGGCGCTGGCTGCGGTTCGGCCTGGCCGCGCTGGTGTGGGGGCCCGTCGTGGGCTTCGGCGTCCCCAGCGAGCTGGGTGAAGAGGTGGGCTGGCGCGGGACGCTGGTGCGCTGGTGGATGCACCGGCCGGCGCTGGCCGCGGCCATCACCATGCCGGTGTGGGCCGCGTTCCACCTGCCCCTCATCTTCTCCTCCACGCAGCGCGGGCACGTGGGCCAGAACGTGACGTTCCTCCTGTCCATCGCCGTGGCCGCGGTGGTGTTCGCGCAGCTCTACATGGCGTCGCGCTCCATCTGGCCGCCCGCCCTCTTCCACATCAGCTGGAACATCATCAACCCGCTGCTCTTCGGCAGCGTCTACAACGGCCGGCCGGGGCTCTTCGGCGGTCAGGTCTGGGTCTTCAATGGAGAGGGCGTCTTCGGGCTCCTGCTCCACGGACTGGTGGCCGTGTGGCTCTTCCGCCATTGGAAGCGGAGCGCCCGGACCACGGAAAGCGCGGTATTGCCGGAGTCCTCCGCGACGCCTGCCTGAGGCCTTGCGGCCCGGCGAGCGCAGGCTTTTCCGCATGTGACATCCCGGGTGGGCAACAGTTACTCTCCCGCGCGAGATGACCCCTGCCGTCCGGGCCGACATGGAAGCACGTGCCGACCGCGCCCTGCGCCGGGGCGAGCTGGCGGAGGCGTTCGAGCTCTTCGAGCACCTCCTGGCCGCCTTTCCGCGCGAAGAGAGCCTGGCCGCCAGGCTGGCCCAGCTGCGCGACAGCCTCCAGCCGGAGGAGCTGCAGCACCTGAAGAACCGCGTGCGCGAACCCCAGCGCCTGCCGCTGGGCCCACCGTCGCCCATGCAGGAGGGCGAGCGACTCTTCACGTTGGGTGACTACGTGGGCGCCGCCGCCGCGTACCGTCGGGCACTACAGGAGCGCCCCGGCAACGAGCTGGTGCTGGAGCGGTTGGAAGAGTTGTACCGGATGGCTCGCGAGATGCCCGTGCAGTCCCCCACGGACCGGGCCCTTCCGGAGCAGAAGGAGGATCGCCTCCAGGCCCTCCTGGACCGGCTGGCCTCCCGGCGTCGCCTCAAGCGCGACTGAGGGGCCGCCCCCGCGTCCCAGCGAGCGCGGATCCGACGCAACCGCTGATTCGCGCGTTGCACCCCCCTGGGGTGGCACCTACAATCCGCACCGACGTTGCTGTCATAGTGCCGCCCGTTCCTACTGACACCCGCGTCCGACTTTCTTCGCTCCTATGGCTCGACCTCTTCGACTTGGCGTCCTCACCGGCGGTGGTGACTGCCCGGGACTCAATGCGCTCATCCGTGGCCTCGTCCGTCGAGGCGTGCACGAGTTCGGCCATTCGTTCGTGGGCATCGAGAACGGCTACATGGGCCTGGTGGAGCCGGAGCTCGTCCGCCCGCTCGGTGTGGAGGACACGCGCGGCATCCTTCCCAAGGGCGGCACCATCCTCGGCACGTCCAACAAGGCGAACCCGTTCTCCTACCCGGTGCGTGAGGGCACGGGCTGGGTGGAGCGGGACGTGTCGGATCAGGTCCTGCGCCGCTGTGAGGAATTGCGGCTGGACGGCCTGGTCGCCATTGGCGGGGACGGCACGCTGTCCATCGCGCACCAGTTGGCGGACAAGGGGCTGAAGGTCGTCGGGTGTCCGAAGACCATCGACAACGATTTGTCCGGCACGGACCAGACGTTCGGGTTCGACACCGCGCGGCTCATCGTCACGGAGGCGCTGGACCGGCTGCACTCCACCGCGGAGGCGCATGACCGCGTGATGGTGGTGGAGATCATGGGCCGCCACGCGGGCTTCCTCACGCTGGAGAGCGGCATCGCCGGCGGCGCGGACCTCATCCTCATCCCGGAGATTCCGTACCGCGTGGAGTCCATGCTGGAGACGCTGAAGCGGCGGGCCACGCGGCGGCGCAGCTTCTCCATCATCGCCATCTCCGAAGGCGCGTATCCGGAGGGCGGCGCGCTGTCCGTGCTGGCGGAGGCCGCGGACATCCCGGGGCGCGGCGTGGTGCGGCTGGGCGGCTCCGGCAAGGTGTGCGCGGATCTGCTGGCGAGCCACATCGAAGCGGAGATCCGCGTGACGGTGCTGGGCCACCTGCAGCGCGGCGGCAGCCCGAGCGCGGCGGATCGGGTGCTGGCCACGCGCTACGGGTGCAAGGTGCTGGACCTGGTGCGGGACGGACAGTGGGGGCACATGGTGGCGCTCAGGAACAACGAGGTCATCCCCGTGCCGCTGAGTGAGTCTCGCAAGGAGCGACGCGTGGACGTCCAGGGAGACCTGGTGCGGTTCGCGCGGAGCATGGGCATCGGGTTCGGGGACTGAGGGGAGTGCGCGCGCTAACGCCATGACGCTCGTCGGCCGCCATATCGGTCGCTATCGCATCCTGGAGGAGCTGGGCTCCGGGGGCATGAGCGTCGTGTACAAGGGCCTGGACACGGCCCTGGACCGCGAGGTCGCGGTGAAGGTGCTGCACCCGCACCTGGCCGGCAAGGACGAGTCGCGCCGCCGCCTGGCGCGTGAGGCCCGCGCGGTGGCGAAGCTGCACCACCCCAACATCCTGGAGGTGTTCGACTTCTCCTCGGCGGAGGCGCACGACGCCTTCATCGTCACCGAGTACATCCGCGGCCGGACGCTCAAGACGTACCTGGATGAAGGCCCGCTGGAGCCGCCGGAATTGGCGGCGATGATCATCCACGAGCTTGCGGCGGCGCTGGCGCACGCGCACGAAGCGGGCGTCATCCACCGCGACCTGAAGCCGGAGAACGTCATGGTGCGCGAGGACGGGGTCCTCAAGCTCATGGACTTCGGCATCGCGCGGCTGCTGGACATCGAGGACCGGATGACGGTGACCGGCGCGCTGGTGGGTTCGCCCGCGCACATGTCGCCGGAGATCATCGAGGGCCTGGAGGCCGGGCCGGAGGCAGATGTCTTCAGCCTGGGGATCATGTTCTACGCGCTGATGACGGGCCGCCTGCCCTTCACCGCGTCGAACACCACGGCGACGCTGAAGCGCATCCTGGATGGGGCGTATGAAGACCCGCGCCGCCGCGTGCCCGCGCTGTCGGACGAACTGGCGGAGATCTGCGCGACGTGCCTCCAGCGCGACCCCGCGCGGCGATACCCGAACGCAGGGAAGCTGCGCGACGCGCTGGCGGATGCGCTCGCGGGGCTGGGCTTCTCCCGCGTGGGCGAGGAGCTGATTTCGTTCTTCGCGGATCCGCCGTCGTATCAGCGGCTCGCGCGCCAGCGCATCGTCGCGGCGCTGCTGGAGCGCGGAGAGCGGCAGCTCGCTGAGAAGCGGACGCCGCGTGCGCTGGCGTGTCTCAATCACGTGCTCGCGCTGGACGCGACGAATGAACGGGCGCTGGGGCTGCTCAAGGGCATCCAGCGTCAGCAGCGGCGGCGCACGTGGCGCAGGCGCGGCATCCGCGCGGGCATCGCGGCGGGCGTGGCGCTCGCGTTGGGGCTGGGCGGCTGGCAGTTGTACCGGATGAACGCGAGCGCGCCCGAGACGCCGAAGGTGCAGACGGAGGATCCGCGCGCCGAGGGCTTGAAGGCCCCGGGTTCCCAGTCCACGACTGGCGGTACGCAGGGCACGACGGGCGCCTCCACGGGTACGCAAGGCACGGGCGGCACGACGGGTTCTCCCGACGGTGCGGGCACCCCTCAGGCCACGGGCTCGCGGCCCAACGGCGCGCAGGGCACGGGCGGCACGGGCACGCCCGGCCGGGACACCGACCTCAACCCTCGCGTCCCCTCCCCTCCGGATCGCACGCCCTCGCGCCCCATGGTGGTCGCCAGCCTCGACCCGCAGGACGACTCCAAGGCCGCGCGCAACGGCAAGATCCCCGTGTCCATCCTCGTGCGCCCCTACGGCTCCATCCGCGTGGACGGCGGCCCCGCCGGCGCGCAGCAGCTCGCGCAGCACGACGTGCACCTGTCCCCTGGCGAGCACACCGTCATCGTCTCCTGCGGCTACTGCGAGGACGCCACGGAGACCATCGACGTGAAGCCGGACCGCGAGAACGTCTTCCGCCTGCGCGCCCAGCTGAAGGCCTCGCAGCTGGCCATGGACTACCAGCCGCCGGACGCCACCGTGCGCGTGGGCGACGTGGAGCGCGCCGCGAACGACAGCCTCCAGCACCCCTTCGACATCCGCTCCCCCAGAGGCCCCGCCAGCTTCCAGCACCGCGTGGAGGTGGAGATCTCCTCCCCCGGCTACAAGACCGAGAAGCGCGTCGTCCTGCTGGAGCCCGGCAAGCCCACCACCCTGCGCGGGAGCCTGGCGCCCGAATGAGCCGAGGCCCGCTGCTTCTCGCCGTGCTCCTGCTGGCCGCCCTGCTCGGCCCCGCGTCCGCGCGCGCCCAGACGCCCATGGGCGCGGATCCGGAGGTCGCCGCGCTGCGCTCGTCGTTCGAATACGGCAAGTACGCGGAGGTGCTGGAGCGCGCTGGCCAGCGCATCGACCGGGGCGACCTGCCGGAGGAGGACCTGGTGGAGCTGCACAAGCTCGCGGGCCTGTCCGCCTTCAACCTCAACAAGACAGAAGACGCCGAGCGCCACCTGCGCGCCGTGCTCCGGTTGGATCCCGACTTCAGCCTGGACCCCTTCGTCGTCCCGCCCCCGGCCGTCGCCTACTTCGAGGACCTCAAGAACCAGATGTCCGGCGAGCGCGATTTCCTTCGGCAGGAGCAGCGCCTGCGCCTGGAGCGAGAGAAGACCGAACAGGAGCGCCGGGAACAGGAGCGCGTCGCCCTGGAGACGCAGCGCCGCCGCGCGGAGGAGCTGGCCCGTCAGGTCACCGTGCGCACCGTGGAGAAGCACAACTTCCTGGTCAACTTCGTCCCCTTCGGCGCCGGCCAGTTCCAACAGGGCCGCAACGGCATGGGCATCGCCTTCGCCGCCACGGAAGGCGTGCTGGCCATCACCAGCATCATCGCGTTCTTCGCGTACGATTCGCTCTTCGAGGAGCGGCTCATCAACCTGGACAACGTGCTGGACGAGGACGGCCGCGCGTCCATTCCGGTGCGCTACATCCCCACGGACCGCGCCCGGCAGGCGGACACCTGGCAGCTGCTCAAGCTCGCTTCCGCCACCGGCTTCTACACCGTCTACACCCTGGGCGTGGTGGACGCCGTCTACCACCACGAGGACCAGGTGGTGACCAGCACCACCGTCGAGTCCCGCCCCGAACCGAAGCCCTCTCCTACCGTCTCCCAGGCCGCGCCGCCGCGCGTGCGGCTGTACTCCACCAAGGGTGGGCTGGGCGCCGGCTTCTCTCTCACGTTCTAGCCCCGAAACCCAAAGTCCGCCCATGGCCAGCCTCACCGTCCGCACCCCCGATGGAAAGGTCCGCACGGTCTCCCTGCTCAAGCGCATCACCAGCCTGGGGCGGGGATCCGACAACGACGTGCCCTTGGAGGACGCCAGCGTCCCCTCCAACGCCCTGCACGTCACCTTCGACGGCTCCCGCTACGAAGTGGGCAGCCTGGGCGCCACCTTCCACGTCAACGGCAAGCGCCGTGACAACCACGCGCTCGCCACCGGTGACGTGGTCAAGGTTGGCGGCACCGAGCTGACCTTCTCCCGCGAGGACGCCCCTCGCGAGCCCGTGCGCCGCGAGGTGCCCGAGCGCGAGGTGTCCCTCCCCTCCGCCGCCACGGCCTCGTCCGATTCGCACACGGCGGAGCTGCCCGGCGTGGTGGGCCGCGAGCTGGTGCTGCTCAAGCGGCTCACCGCGTTCAGCGAGCGGCTCTTCGGCAGCTACGACGTGGACCGCATCCTGGAGAGCCTGCTGGACGAGGCCATCGAGGTCACCCGCGCCGACAAGGGCTTCCTCATCCTGATGGAGAGCGGCGAGCCGCGCGTGAAGGCCGCGCGCAACGTGGCCCGGGAGAACATCGAGGACGCGGTGGAGAAGCTGTCCGACTCCATCATCGCCAAGGTGGTGAAGGACCAGAAGGCCATCATCGTCGCGGACGCGCTGGACGCGCCGGAGTTCAAGGCCAGCGAGTCCGTGGTGAACCTCAAGGTCCACTCCGTCATGTGCGTGCCGGTGATGCACAAGGGCGACCTGTTCGGCGTGCTCTACGTGGGCAACGACCGGCTGGTGAACCGCTTCGAACCCAAGAGCATGGACATGCTCACCGTGTTCGCGGCGCAGGCGTCGCTGCTGCTGCAGAACGCGCTGCTCGTGAACGACCTCAAGCTCGACAACACGGAGCTGCGCCGCAAGCTGGAGGACCAGCGCTACGGCGACATCGTGGGCGCGTGCCAGGGCATGCGGGACGTGTACAAGCGCATCGACAAGATCGCGCCCACGGACATCTCCGTGCTGATTACCGGCGAGACGGGCACCGGCAAGGAGCTCATCGCCCGGGAGGTCCACCGCCGCTCGCCGCGCACCAAGGGCCCGTTCATCACGGTGAACTGCGGCGCCATCCCGGAGAACCTGCTGGAGAGCGAGCTGTTCGGCCACGCCAAGGGCGCCTTCACCGGCGCGGTGGCCACGCGGCCCGGCAAGTTCCAGGCGGCCATCGGAGGCACGCTCTTCCTGGACGAAATCGGAGAGATGCCGCTCCAGCTCCAGGTGAAGCTGCTGCGCGCGCTCCAGGACAAGATCGTCTACAAGGTCGGCGAGAACCGCGGCGAGGCGGTGGACATCCGCGTGGTGGCCGCGACGAACAAGATCCTGGAGGACGAGGTGAAGCGGAACACGTTCCGCGAGGACCTCTACTACCGGCTCAACGTCGTCACCGTGAAGCTGCCGCCCCTGCGCGAGCGCGGCGAGGACGTCATCGTCCTGGGCCGCTTCTTCCTCCAGAAGTACGCGCGAGAGTTCAACTCCAAGGCGCGCGGCTTCACGCCCGCGGCCGCCGTGTCCATGAAGAAGTACGGCTGGCCGGGCAACATCCGGGAGCTGGAGAACCGCCTGAAGAAGGCGGTGGTGCTGGCGGACAAGCCGCTGCTCGGCGCGGACGACCTGGACCTCAAGCCGGAGAACCTGGAGCCCATCATGCCGCTGCTCCAGGCGAAGGAAGAGTTCCAGAAGCGTTACATCAACGAAGTCCTGGCCCGGAACAACGGCAACCGCACCAAGACGGCCAAGGACCTGGGGGTGGATCCCCGCACCATCTTCCGCCACCTGGAGAAACTGGAGGCGGAGAAGACGGGCGGTCCGCTTCCTCCCGAGGAGAACGAGGAACTGCTATAGCGTTCCCCCAAGCCACGCCATGCACCGTCACGCGACGCGACAGTCCCGGGGCATCCTCCAGCCGCTGGTGACGGCCCTGGGGTTCGCGGCGCTCGCGACGGGCTCCGGGTGCCTCATCCCCCAGGACGTGGCGCTGCTGGAGAGCCTGCCCGAGTTCAGGAACCGGCCGCCTCGCATCGTGGAGGAGCAGGTGGAGCCCTCCGAGCGCATCCTGCGCGCCTTCGGCGTGGGCAGCTGCACCCAGGACTTCAACGTGGTGGTGGAGGACCTGGACGTCGACGACCGCATCACCGTGGAGTGGTACGTGGACTACAACCCGTCCAACCCCACGGGCTACTACCGGCAGATCGTCCTCGCCAACACCGGCCAGCCCCGCCGTGACGACCGCGGCACGCTGCGCATGGACCTGCGCTCGGCCAACAACCCGCTGGCCCCGCCGGGCATCCACCTGATCGAGGCGTTCGTCACCGACCGGCACCTCACCAACCGCCAGCCGGATCCTCCGGACGAAGTCATCCTCGCGGACGGCGGCGTGGTGAAGAACCCGGGCTTCGTCACCTCGTACGCGTGGGTGGTGAACACCGTGGCGGGGGACTGCCAGTGAGGCGCGCGCTCCGGGCCCTGGCACTGGCGCTCGGGCTGACCGGGGCCGGGTGCGGCTTCCTGGATGACGAGCCGCCCCCGGAGCAGCTGGTGTGCCGCTCCGACGCGGAGTGCGCCGCCGGCCAGGTGTGCTTCGTGGATGGCTGCGGCAACCCCGGCGGCGACATCGTCGTGGAGGTGCAGCCCCATCCCAAGGCGGGCCTGCTCGCGCAGGACTTCCCGGTGGACCGGCTGCGGGCGGAGCAGAACCTGGAGCTCTTCAGCCCCGTGCGCCTGACGGGCACCGTCACGAGCGGCACCACCGCCACGGAGGACGGTGGCACGGAGCCCGTCCCCTACCGCGCCCCCATCCACCTGTTGGCCACCGGCGACAGCCGCCTCATCCCGGGCGTGGCGCGGCGCTATGAGACGACGCTCACCCCGGACGACGGCGCGTGGGTGCTGCCCGTGGGCAGTGGCCAGTACACCGTGACGCTCACGCCGGTGGACCCGTCCCTGCCGCCGCTGTCGCGCGACGCCTTCGTGGATCCCTCGTCGGGCGGCATGGTGGCCTTCGACTTGCCCACCGCGTCGCGCGTGGTGACGGTGGCGGGGACGCTGATGCTCCAGGGTTCGAAGCGGGTGGACGCGGACATGGAGGTGCAGGTGCTGGATGAGTCCCTGCGCCCGCTGTCCCAACGCGCCCGCGTGGCCCGTGACACGGGCGTGTTCCAGTTGGTGCTGGGCGCGGACGACGCCCGGCGCGCCACGGTGCTCGTGCGCGCGACGCCCGTGAACGCCGGGGACCTGGTGCCCTGGAAGACCTTCGTGGTGGATCCGTCCACCATCCTCCCCATCCCGCTGGAGCTGGGCGACCCCGGCGCGGCCGTGACGGTGGAGGGCCGCGTGCTGGAGATGAACGGCCAGACGCCCATGGCCGGCGCGCGCGTGTCGCTCCAGGGCCGAGTGGCCGGCGGCGGCACCTTCAAGGGCGTGCCGGTGCTGACGGACGCGCAGGGGCGCTACCAGCTCACGTCCCTGCCTGGCGTCGCGGAGTCCCCGCTCACGCTGGTCATCGTCCCGCCGCCCAGCTCGTCCTCGCGCCTGACGCCCCAGCAGGTGGCTGTGGCGGCGGTGGACACGGTGCTGCCAGACGTGACGTGCCCGGAGCGCATGACGGTGGTGGGCAGCGTGAAGAACCCGGAGGGCACCGGCCCGGCGTCGGGCGTGCGCGTCGTGGTGGAGCCGGTGGGGGCGCTCGAAGGCTATCCGCAGCCGCCCCTGGGCTTCGAGTCGCCCCTCACCACCAACAGCGACGGCAACTTCGCGCTGGCCCTGGACCCGGGCGAGTACCGGCTGGACTTCCTGCCCGGGGAGAACCTGCCGCGCGTCAGCCGCTTCGTCACCGTGCCGGCCGGCACCGCCGATTCGGAGGTGATGACGTTGGCGGCCTTCACGCTGTCACGAGGCCGTTCGTTGAGCGGCCGCATCACCCTGCCCCCGGACCCCGCGCTGGCGCCGGACGGAATCGCGGCGAACGCGTCCGTGCGCTTCTTCCGCGTGGTGACGGTGGGAGGACGGCCAGAGTCCATCCTGCTGGCGCAGACGGTGTCCGACAGCACGGGGCGCTACTCCACCGTGCTGCCCACGCGCTGAAGCAGTGACTACCGGCCGCTGTCCTTGCGGCGCGCGGTGTCGAAGGCGGCGTGCAGCGCGTCCACCGCGCCGCCCACCTCGCCCGCGTACTGCACCGCGTGGATGGTGTAGAGGTCCTGCACCCGCGTGAGGTGGCGGTACACCGAGCGCAGCTCCACGCGCGCCGGATCCCTCGACTCCAGGGCGCACTCGGACTCGGACTTGCGCACGCGCGTCAGCCAGTCCGTGCGGAAGCGCATCCACTCCTGGTCGACCTTGCGAGCGGGGAGGACGTGCACGAGCTTCTCGCGCTCGGACTCCAGGTCCTTCCAGTGCGCGTCCGCGGCGTCCAGACATTCGCGCACGGTGAGCGGTGGCGTCACGGCCGGGGGCCTCGCGGGCGTCATCGCCGCGACAGAGTGCCCCACGTTCCAGATCATCCACAGCGAGACCAGCGTGGCCAGCGTGATGTGGACCGCGTACGCGGCGCCACGGTAGCGGCGGAAGCGGGCGTCTTTCTGCGAGTCGGGAGCGGACACGGGGCCCAGGTCTTACGACCCTGGACCCCGGGTGGCAATGCTTCCCTTGCACACCGTCCGGAAGGCGAACCCTGCCCGGACGGCAGCGGTGTGGGGACTACTGGCCCGCGGCGGGGGCGGCCACGGCCGGAGCGGCCTGGGGCGCGGCGGCCGGCACCGGGGCGGCGTCGCCACCGGAGGCAGCGCGCTTGGCGGAGTTCAGACGGCCGCGGAACTGCGACAGGTACTGGGTGGCCGGGTACGTGGCCAGCGCGTCGCGCACCGTGTCCGCCGCCTTATCGAACGCGCCCGTCTCCTGGTACGACTGGGCGAGCAGCAGCATGGCGTAGTCACGCGTCTTGGACTTCTTGTCGCCTTCCACGAAGCGGGCCAGCAGCGGCACGGCCTTCTCGTGCTGACGCAGCTGGTTGTAGGCGGTGCCCAGGAAGAAGGACGCGTCCAGCGCCTCCGCCTCCGCCGGGTTCATGGCCAGGAAGCGCGACAGGTCCTCCACCACGGCGTTCATCTCGTTCTTGCGGAAGGCGAGCTTCCCACGCTCGAAGGCGGCGTCGCCCGTCTCACGGCGCAGGATGGCGGCGCGGTCGTTCAGCGCCTGGCGCTCCAGCGAGGACAGCTTCTGAGTGTCCAGCTTCACCAGCGCATCAATGCCCTTGAGTCGCTCGTCGCCCGGCAGCGTGGTCATCATCTTGTAGACCTCGCCCGCGGCGCGCTGGGCCGTCAGGTGCGAGGTGGTGTCCGCGCGCTGCTTCTCCAGCTGCCCGGAGAGGTCCGCGACCTGCTTCTCCAGCCGCTCGCGCTCGTTGGTGTTGCTGGAGCTGCGCGCGCCGTTCACCAGCACCGCGCCACCGACCGCCAGCACCGCGAAGAGCGTGTAGGCCACCGCCGAGGAGAGCCATTGCCGCTTCTGGAAGTCCTCGTGGCGCTTGCCCACCGCCTTCACCTCCGCATGGAGGTTCTTCAGCAGGTTGTCCGTCTTGATGACGAGGTTGCGCGACTCGATGACCTCGCGGCGGAGCTCGGAGAGTTCCTTCTCGAGGTCAGTCTTCGGCTGTTCAGAGGGGGGCATGGACATCTTCCTGGGACCGGAAATGACTTCGGCCGACTCACGCATGCTAGGGGACTCTCCGGGATGAGGGGCGGGTTCTTTTTCCGCTCCCAAACAGGGCCCTTGGTGGCCACCATTCCCCGAAAGTCCCTGCTCCGCGCGCGCTCGCCTGCTTTCGTCTTGGAACTTTCCCGAGCCTCTAGAACGAGGCCATCGGGCGGGACGGATTCGGCGGGAACGTATACGTCACACCGAGCCCAAACCAATTGCCTCCGTGGCTGAAACTGAAGGGCCCGGACCACTTCGCCGCATCCGGGGACTCCACGGGGCCACGCAGGAACATGAAGCGGTATTCAGCGGTGATACCCCACTCCGCGGACAAGCGGAGCGTGGCGCCGAGCGAGCCCGCCCAGGCCTGGGTGACCTGCTCCTTGATGGACGAGCCCTCGCGCGTCGAGGAGATGACCGTGGGCCCCGTGAGCACACCCGCGAAGGGCACCAGCCCCTGCGGCCCGATGTCGAGCACGCCCTGGAAGCGAAGACCGAGGAGCGCGCCGTACGACACGGTGCTGACCTTGCGGAACACGGTGCCGTCCGCGCCGGGCTCGGACAGGCGCAGGCTCTGCGCGGTGCCGAACAGGTCGATGCCCACCTCCACCAGGTCCGACACCGCGTACGCGAACGAGGCCACACCGGAGGGCCCCCCCGAGGACTCCGGCGCGCGATCCAGGCCGTTGCCTGGCCCCTTGGCCCCATACCAGGCGTCGTAGAGCGTGCCGTTGGAGGTGAGCCGGTAGCCGGCCTGTACGGTGATGCGGCCCACCCCATCCAGGTTGGCGGGAGCCCGCCCCGCGCTCCAATCGCCGTCATCCTGGGCAAGGGCGAGGGCTGGCGCGGCGACGAGGGCGAAGACGAGCGGCAGACGGCGGAGCATCAAGGCGCGGATCCCGGGGCTTTCTGCCGGCACGGGCGCTCGCGGCCCGGTGCTACAGGCGTGTCGCACACCGTATCCGGGGGCCATGCCGCGTCAATTTTCCGGCCGGCCCCCACGGTGTCGATTTCGCGCCCTACCATTCGTCGCCATTTTGAACCCGACGTTCCAGGAGAACTCCCCATGCGCTTCATGATGATCGTCAAGGCCAACACCGACAGCGAGACCGGTCGCATCCCCTCCACGGAGGAGCTGACCTCGATGGGCAAGTACAACGAGGAATTGGTGAAGGCCGGCATCCTGCTCGCGGGTGAAGGACTGCACCCCAGCTCCAAGGGCGCCCGCGTGGCGTTCTCCAAGACGGGGAACACGGTGACGGATGGCCCCTTCTCGGAGACGAAGGAGCTGGTCGCCGGGTTCTGGATCATCGAGGTGAAGTCGCGCGAGGAGGCCATCGCCTGGGCGCGCCGCATCCCCTTCCAGGAGGGGGAGGTGGAGATCCGCCAGGTGGCCTCCGCGGAGGACTTCGCGGAAAGCGATCCCACTGGCGAGCTGCGCGCGAAGGAGGAGGCGCTGCGCGCGCAGGTCGAGGCGAAGGCCAAGGCCTGAGCCGTCAGCGAGCGCGCCGCTCCAGCTCCAGCAGCGGCATCTCCAGCACCACCACCGTGCCGTGCGTGCACGGGGGTGTGAAGTCCGCGCGGTCCAATTCGCCCAACAGCGCGCGCAGCTGCGCGTCGGTGAGCGGTGAAGACGATGCGCGCCGCGCAGCGTGACAGGCCATCACGCGCACGGCCTCCGCCAGGCTCGTCACATCCAGCGGAGCGCTGCGCGGAGGCAACGCGCGCGACAGGGCCTCCAGGAGCGCGCGCGGGTCCACGCCCTCCAGGCCCGCCGGCACCGACTTGAGCGCGAGCGCCGTGCCCCCAAAGGGCTCCACGTCCACGCCCAGCTTGAGCAGCGCCTCGCGGCCATCCACCAGCGCCTTCGCCGCCGCCAGGGACAGGTCCACCGTGGTGCCGAACAGCGACGGCGGCGGCGCCTTCGCGTCGTCCTCCAGCCGGCGCAGGTACGCGGTGAGGCGCGCGCGCTCCAGCGCGGCGTGAGGGTCCAACACCACCAGCGTGCCGCCGGGGCCCTCGCAGACATGGAAGCGGCTGCCCAACAGGCCCATGGGGCGCAGCGCCGCGAAGTAGCCCGGAGGCGGCGCTTCGTTGAGCTGCGGCTGCGCTTCGCCGAACGCGGGCGAGCGGCCCGGCACCTGGGGGCCCTGGAACGGACCGGGGAACGCGCTGCCCTGCGCGCCACCGTTCGGCGAGAAATAGGACGGCGTCAGCGGGCGCGCGGGCGTGGAGCCGCCGGGGCCCGGTGCGTCCATCGCGGTGGGCAGCGGCGCGCCCCAGGTGGCTTCCTGCGCGCGGGTGAGGAAGCGCTCCACTGCGTGAGCGTAGTGCGCGGCGTCCCGGGGCTGCGGGTTCGCGGCCTGCTCTTCCGGCGAGCCCAGCCACGGGGCCGCGCGCAGCACGCGTGAGAGGGCGGCGCTGATCGCGTCCTGCACGCCACGGGCGTCCGCGAAGCGCACCTCCATCTTCTGCGGGTGCACGTTGACGTCCACCGCCGCGGGCTCCACGTCGATGTGCAGCACCACCACCGGCTGACGGCCCGCGGGCAGGAAGTCCTGGAACGCGCGCTGCACGGTGCTGATGAGCCCGCGGTCACGGATGTAGCGGCGGTTGACGAAGGTGTAGAGGCCGCGCGCGTTG